>JAGACJ010000089.1 GCA_017614195.1 Paludibacteraceae bacterium | reverse complement strand
CCGCCGTATTGCCGCCGTTTACGCTCGAAGCGGTGGCAGTGCAGCCTTTGGCCAAGTTGGTGTTGCCGGTGAACAGCGAGGCATCGGCGGTCGTACCCATAGCGGGCACGCCAGTCTCGCCAATCGAGGTGTAGGTGGTGTTGCCCGTCTGGTCGGCTACCGAAGCGGCTACCGCGTGAGCATAGTAGAAACCTTTACCCAAGATAAGGTTCAATGTTTCAACGGGATAAGTGTCGAGGTGACCTTGACCCGAGTAGGCGATGTTGTTTTTGATGATGGTGTCCAAGTCGCTTTGTTGGTTAGCCGTGAAGCTGACAAACGATTCGGAGTTGAACAAGGTGTAGTAGATGGTGCAGGCCGACACAAACGTACCGAGGGGTACGGGGTGACGGTCGTCGTCGTACCAATTGTAGCCGTAGTTGTAGAAGATATCGTAGAAGGCTTCGCCGGCAGGAGCCAGACGGGCGCTTTTGGCACGGGCGGTAGCCGCATACGAGTTGGTGACATAGGGCAGGCCAGTTGCCAAGTTGCCCGAGGTCGGCCACGGAGCATAGAAGATGATCTTGGCATTCGGGTTGTACTGGAGAATTTTGTTGATGCACGCGGTGGCACCGGTGTTCAGGTTGTCGGCGTTGAACGATCCGACGATGTCCTGCAGTACAACGATTTCATAACCGCCTTTCTTGATGGCTTGGTCCACGTTGTCGGCCGTCGATTGGTAAATCAGGTTTTTACCGCCGTTGGTTGCAGCCGTACAGTTGACGTTGTGGCCTTTGAGGCGGGCGATGCCTTGTACCACGCCGGCTACCGTGTTGTAGTAGGTCAGCGAGTTACCGATGAACAGTACGTCCACTTGGCCGGTCGGGTCGGCGTAGGAGTAGGGCGTAGCCCCCGGGTTTTGGCCTTCGGTCGGCAGGTGCGTGTCGGTGCCGCTCGGTTGGGTGTTGCCGTTACCGTTGCCATTTCCGTTACCGTTGCCATTGCCGCCGTTGGTGTTTTGGCAGCCAAAGACTTGCAGCGATACGATGCTGACGGTACCGGCGGTTGCACCCGTACCTTGGCAAGCGTTTTTGTCAAACACAATCTTGATACTGCGTGCCTGAACGGCTTCGAAATTGATGATGTCACCCGTGTTGGTGGTATTGGCGGCATTGCCTACGACGATTGAATTACCATTGTAGATGGCGCCTTGGTTGTAGGTAGCTGCCTGTTGCCAGGTGATGTTGCCCGAGTTGGCGGTGCTAACGGTTTGGGTCGAATACCAGATGGTGTAGCTGCGGCAATACGAAGACGGGTAGTTGTTGTTGGTCGAGCCTTGATAGAGGCGTACCGACGATACCCAGTAGTCGGCTCCCAAGTCCACCATGACGGCAACCTCGGCGGTTGTAGCCGTGCTTCCGAGCAGGTTGTTACCGTTGGTGAAGTTCTCGTTGCACATGTTGATGGCAGTAAAGCCGCTTCCGACGTAGCAGAATCCTTCGCTGCCGTTATTGGCGTTCGAAGTGGTGAAGCAGTAGTTGTTGCGATTGTTCGCCACATTGGTCGGAGTACAATCGGGTTGCGGATCCGGATCCGGGTCCGGATCGGGATCGGGGTTGGCTTGCGGAAGCGCGAAACCAATGGAGTCCACGTCGGCCACAGCATAGGTGACGTAAGTGCCGTCTGTTTTAAATACGTAGAAGTTTGTTTGTGCGGAGGCTGTAAGCCATCCAAGCGCCAGAAGAGCTGGCAAAAGAAAACGACTTTTCATAATTGTGTGATGATATAGGTTTAAATTCGATGCCAAATGTAAGAAAAAAATACTATCGTGTGAACTTTTTTTAACATAAAATTTTGCGGGTGCGAACACACTTCAAAAAATCTTTCCAGCGGATACAGATATATTTTTTAGTATGCGGATTTTTCTTTATTTTTGTGGACTAATTGTATTTGAATTTTAACTAAACATTTTCTAATCAAAATTTTTTATGTGGTTATTTAATTCCTCCGTTGGAAGAAAGGTCGTGATGTGTGTCACGGGCGCTTCTTTGGTGTTGTTCCTTCTGTTCCACGCCTCCATGAACTTGGTGGCTATCATCTCGCCAGAAGGATACGACATGATTTGTGAATTTTTGGGTGCAAACTGGTATGCGTTGGTGGGTACTGTCGGTCTGGCTGGCCTTGCTGTGATCCACATCCTGTATGCATTCATTTTGTCGGTACAAAACTATCGCGCTCGCGGCAATGCCCGCTACGAAGTGACCGACCGTCAGGAAAGTGTCGAATGGGCTTCCAAAAACATGTTGGTGCTCGGCTTCATTATCCTTGGTGGTATTTGTGTGCACCTGATTCATTTCTGGGCCAAAATGCAATTGGTGGAAATTCTCGGGGCAATTCCTGAAAACGGTATGGAGCTGATTCGCTATACCTTCAGCCAATGGTACAATCTGGCCATCTATCTGGTTTGGTTCGCCGCCATCTGGTTCCACCTGACTCACGGTATCTGGAGCTCGATGCATACGCTGGGTTGGAACAATAATATTTGGATGCCGCGTATCAAATGCATCTCCAATATCTTCGCAACGCTCATTGTCTTGATGTTTGCTTCTGTTGCGATTTATTACTTTGTAATCTCTTTGATTTAATCAGTAGAAATTTAATATACGCAATATGGCAAAGCAAGAAGAAATCCAAGCAAAAATCGATGCCAAGATTCCTGAAGGACCCTTGGCCGAAAAGTGGACCAATTACAAAGCCCATCAAAAACTGGTGAACCCCGCCAACAAACGCCGTTTGGACATCATTGTCGTAGGAACGGGTCTGGCTGGTGCTTCGGCAGCCGCCTCTCTGGCCGAAATGGGATTCAATGTCCTCAGTTTCTGTATCCAAGATTCTCCGCGTCGCGCGCACTCAATCGCTGCACAGGGCGGTATCAACGCTGCAAAGAATTATCAGAACGACGGTGACTCGGTTTACCGTTTGTTCTACGATACCATCAAGGGTGGCGACTATCGTGCCCGCGAAGCCAACGTCTATCGTTTGGCAGAGGTGTCGAACAATATCATCGACCAATGTGTGGCACAAGGTGTTCCTTTCGCCCGTGAGTACGGCGGCTTGCTCGACAACCGCTCGTTCGGTGGCGCCCAGGTGTCGCGTACCTTCTACGCCAAAGGCCAGACAGGCCAACAACTGCTGTTGGGTGCCTATTCGGCTTTGAGCCGTCAAATCGGCAAAGGCAAGGTGAAAATGTACTCGCGCTACGAAATGCTCGATATCGTTGTTATCGAGGGTCGTGCCCGCGGTATCATCGCCCGCAACCTGGTGACCGGTCGCATCGAACGTTTCTTCGCCCATGCAGTGGTTGTAGGTTCCGGCGGTTACGGCAACACCTTCTTCCTTTCGACCAACGCCATGGCTTCGAACGGTTCGGCAGCCATGCAGATGTATCGCAAAGGCGCCTATTTCGCTAACCCCTGCTATGCTCAAATCCACCCGACTTGTATTCCCGTACATGGTGACTTCCAGTCAAAACTGACCTTGATGTCGGAGTCGTTGCGTAACGATGGCCGTATCTGGGTTCCCAAAAAGATTGAAGACGCCAAGGCCATGCAAGCCGGCAAACTCAAAGGTCGCGACATTCCCGAAGAGGACCGCGACTATTATCTGGAACGCCGCTATCCGGCATTTGGTAACCTCGTTCCCCGCGACGTGGCTTCGCGTGCCGCCAAAGAGCGTTGTGACGCCGGTTTCGGTGTGAACGCCACAGGTTTGGCTGTATTCCTTGATTTCTCAGATGCCATCAAGCGTCTGGGCAAGGACGTGGTTGCCGCCAAATACGGTAACTTGTTCCAAATGTACGAGAAAATCGTTGACGAGAACCCCTATGAAGATCCGATGATGATCTTCCCGGCTATCCACTATACCATGGGTGGTATCTGGGTTGACTACGAATTGCAGACTTCGGTTCAAGGTTTGTTCTGTATCGGTGAGGCCAACTTCTCCGACCACGGAGCCAACCGTTTGGGCGCATCTGCTTTGATGCAAGGTTTGGCCGACGGCTATTTCGTTTTGCCTTACACCATTCAGAACTACCTGGCCGATCAGATTTCGGTACCCCGCATGAGCACCGACCTGCCCGAGTTTGTTGAGGCAGAAAATGCCGTAAAGGCCAAAATTGAGAAATTGATGGCCATCCAAGGCAAACGTTCGGTCGACAGCATCCACCGCGAACTCGGCTTGACGATGTGGGAATATGTCGGCATGGGTCGTACCAAAGCCGGATTGGAAACCGCTATCGCCAAGATTGCCGAAATCCGCAAGGAGTTCTGGAGCAATGTATTCATCCCTGGTACCGAAGACGACTTGAACGTCGAGCTCGAAAAAGCCCTGCGTTTGGCCGACTTTATCGAAATCGGTGATTTGATGGCTCGCGACGCTTTGCAACGCGAAGAGTCTTGCGGCGGTCACTTCCGCGAGGAATATCAGACCCCCGAAGGCGAGGCCCTTCGTCAAGACGACAAATTCTCGTTCGCTTCTTGCTGGAAGTACATGGGCGAGGGTGTCGAACCTGTCATGCTCAAAGAGCCGCTTGATTACGAATTTACCGAAAGAAAAACCAGAAACTACAAGAACTAATCGGATATGGAAAAGACTATCAATATAACGCTTAAAGTATGGCGTCAGGCCGGTCCGAAAGCAAAGGGCGGTTTCGAAACATACAAATTGGATAACATATCGACCGACAGCTCTTTCTTGGAGATGTTGGATGTCCTCAACGAAAAACTGATCAACGAACGCAAGGAACCGGTGGTGTTTGACCACGACTGCCGCGAGGGTATCTGCGGTATGTGCTCGTTGTATATCAATGGACACCCCCATGGTCCCGACAGCGCCATCACCACTTGCCAGTTGCACATGCGCAAATTCAAAGATGGCGAAACCATTACCGTTGAACCGTGGCGTTCTAACGCTTTCCCTGTAATCAAGGACTTGATGGTAGACCGTCGTGCTTACGACAAAATCATCCAAGCCGGAGGTTTCGTATCGGTGAACACCGGCGGTGTACCCGATGCCAACGCCATTCCTATTCCCAAGAAGGATGCCGATGAGGCCATGGATGCGGCTTCGTGTATCGGTTGTGGTGCTTGCGCCGCTGCCTGCAAGAACGGCTCGGCTATGTTGTTCGTAGCTGCCAAGGTCAGCCAGCTGGCTTTGCTGCCCCAAGGTAAGGTCGAGGCTGCCCGTCGTGCCAAAGCGATGGTGGCCAAGATGGACGAACTTGGTTTCGGTAACTGTACCAACACCGGTGCTTGCGCTGCCGAATGTCCGAAGAGCGTTTCGCTTTCGAACATCGCACGTTTGAACCGCGAGTTCATCTGCGCCAAATTCAAAGATTGATTTAACCGTCAATATGTCAAGAGGGTTTCCATTGTAGGAAGCCCTCTTTTTTTGTACATACTTTCATTTTTTTGTATCTTCGCAACCAGTCTATGGCAAAACAAAAATTCTATACGGTTTGGATCGGGCGCGAAATGGGCGTCTTTGATTCGTGGGAGGCTTGCAAGGCGCAGGTCGAGGGCTTTCAAGGGGCCAAGTACAAGTCGTTTGACACCCGAACGGCTGCGGAACAGGCTTTTTTGCAAGATCCATCGGCCTATATGGCTCCGTCTGGACACAAAACCGGAGCATCCAAACCCAAACCTGTCGTGTCGGGGGTTGTTCCGTACGAACGAGAGGCGTTGGCAGTCGATGCGGCATGTAGCGGCAATCCGGGTGATATGGAGTATCGGGGAGTGTATGTGCGCAATGGGCAGCAGGTGTTTTTGCAGGGCGTATATCACGAGGCGACCAACAATATCGGCGAGTTTCTGGCTATTGTGCATGGACTGGCGCTGCTGAAACAAAAGGGGCTGGATAAAATGATCCTGTACTCCGACAGCCGTACGGCGATGGCGTGGGTCAAGGCCCGCAAGTGCAAGACCAAGTTGGTCGAAACGGAGCAGAACGCCCTTGTCTTCGAGCGTATCCGGGCCGCCGAAAACTGGCTGGCCACGCATTCGTGGTCGAACGAGATCCGCAAATGGGAGACTGAAAAGTGGGGCGAAATCCCCGCCGACTTCGGCCGCAAATGATTTATGATTCGATAGACAGACTGTGCGAATGATGTTAATTTATTTTGCACTTTGGTTTTTTTTTGCATATTTTTGCCGTGTAATGATTGTTCCAATCGGTAATACTTTCAGAATTAGCAAAATACCTTTTTATCAATTATGTGACGGCCATGGTGAAGAAGTTGAATAAATATGTGTTACTGATAGGGCTATTCCTGTTTTCTTCATTCGCATACTCATCAACAGTATATATATGCCTAAGTGATGGTACTTGCGTGTCAATGGATCAAAATGCAATAGATTCTATTGTTTTTGTCGAACCGCATAACTTGGATTTTCGGAATACAAATGTTGAAATTTTGGAAGGATTCCCTTTTTCGGTTGACCTTTACGAACAAGTCTGTTTTTCACCAGGAAATCTTCAGTATTCAAATGCTACAGACACATGGAAGTTCGCGGATAACCAATGGGAAAGTTTGGAGGTTTCAAATTTAATGCTCTCAAGTGATTATCAGGAATTTGTCGATTTGTT
>JAGACJ010000088.1 GCA_017614195.1 Paludibacteraceae bacterium | reverse complement strand
CGAGGGTTGTTAAAAATATGGGTTCAAGTGTGTGGGTCAAGCCCGAATCGGGAGATCTGTGCGAAGTGCGCGTCAAGGGTAAATTCCGTATTCAGGGCATTCGTACCACCTCGCCCGTGGCGGTAGGCGACTGGGTGCAGATTGACGACGGGCTGATTACGGCGATTGAGCCACGCGATAATTACATTATCCGTCGTTCGTCGAATTTGTCGAAACAGGCACACATTATTGGCGCCAATATCGATCTGGCGTTCTTGCTTGTGACGCTGGTGCAACCCGAAACCGCGCTAGAGTTTATTGACCGCTTCTTGATGACCGCCGAGGCTTATCATGTGCCGGTGGTGTTGCTTTTTAACAAGACCGATTTGTACGGCGCGCCTCTGCAAGAACGGAGTGCCGCGTTGCGCAGACTTTATGAGCATATCGGTTATCAAACCATGGCGTTGTCGGTGACGCAAGGAGAGGGGATCGAACAGGTGCGTAATACGATTGCAGGCAAAGTGTGCTTGCTGGCGGGTAACTCAGGTGTGGGCAAGTCTTCGTTGCTCAATGCCTTGGATCCGCAGTATGCTGTCAGGGTCGGACAAATTTCGGAAGCGCACCTTACAGGTATGCATACCACGACTTATTCCGAAATGTTTCCCGTTGCTGGTGGATATGTGATTGACACACCGGGGGTTAGAGGATTTGGAATTGTGGACATGGACGCTGTCGAAATCGGACAGTGTTTCCCCGAAATGCGGCGCTTGTCAACAGAATGCCGCTTTCAAAATTGCAGTCATACGCACGAGCCGGGTTGCCGGGTACTCGAGGCCTTAGAAAATGAAGAAATCGCCGATTCGCGTTACGATAGTTATTGTAGCATACTCGAAGATGTGACGGCTGGTAAATACAGATAATATGAGCTTGAATGTTGAATCACGCAAATTGATGAACGTTGCCTTTGTGGTGGTGGCGGTCTTAATCATAGGAGGTTCGTTGTGGAGCACACGCTTGCTGGTGCATGCCTTTGCCGAGCAGGAACACTCGCGCATGAAAATCTGGGCTGATGCCACCCGAGCTTTGGCCGAACTTCCCGAAAGCTGTGACTTCGCCTTTATCCAAGAGGTGTTGTCGGAGAATACGACGATTCCGGTGGTGCTGACCAATGCCGATTTTGAGGTGCTTGATGCCCGCAATATCGACCTTTCGGACATGAACCCCGAGCAGTGTCGGCAGCTGGCACTCGAATTCAAGGCCAAGAACGAACCGATTCAAATTCATTTGATGGAGGGCGTGACGCAATATGTCTGCTATGACGACTCTATTTTGCTGAAGCACATATTGTACATGCCGGTGGTGATGCTTCTGGTCATCTTGGTTTTTGTGGTGTTGCTGGTGGTGGTGATGCTTTCGCGCCGTCGTTCGGAACAAAACCGCCTGTGGGTGGGCCTCTCGCGCGAAACCGCACATCAGTTGGGTACGCCGATTACCTCATTGTTGGCCGAGACGGAACTGTTGCGCGTTAAGTACCCCGACGACCGTTATCTGCCGGAGATGCAGCGTGACGTAAACCGCTTGCGCACCATAGCCGAGCGTTTTTCGAAGATCGGTTCGCCTTCAGACTTGACGCAACAAGACTTGAATACAGTTCTCGAATCGGCACTTTCGTATATGAAGCTGCGTGTGGCCAAAGGTGCCGAGCTTACATGGGAACTCGGGCCGTCACGCCAAGTGATGCTCAACGCCCCGCTGATGGAGTGGGTGATCGAGAATTTGTGCCGAAATGCCGTTGATGCGATGGATGAATTCGGTAAGATTCATTTGGAGGCGACAGACCACGATGATTGGGTGTATATCGATGTTACTGACACGGGTAAAGGTATGACGAAACAAGTGGCCGACAAAATATTCAGGCCCGGGTTCACAACTAAGAAACGCGGTTGGGGATTGGGCTTAGCTCTGGTTAAGCGCATTGTGGAGGAATATCACCATGGCAGGATTTACGTACTGCGTACGGCTCCCGGCGAAGGCACTACCTTCCGCATCGAACTCAAAAAGTTGTAGAATGCGAATCCTTAAGACTGCGATAGCAACATGTTCCGTGCTGGTTGCGGTTTTGTCTATGGCCGAAATCGCAAGCTGTCTTCTGAATCCTGATACTTATGGATTGGGAACAGAATCGATGATGAATAATGGAAGGATGTATTATCAGAGTACCGGCTCATTTTTCTCCTTCAACATCATTCAAATTTTGTTGACCTTGCTGGTGATTCTTGCCATAGTCTTTTTCAAAAAGCAAAAAGCGATTGTAACAAGTATTTCTCTGGTAATTATTCAAGGCTTGCTGTTGTTTATTATATGAAGTCTGAAGAATGGATGGCCATCTCATCACAATTTGTGATGAAATCAAGAATGAAACGCCCAAGTCAGCTTTGACCCTGGTCTTTGCGGAACAATGATTGAAGATATGAAGAAACCGCTTAAAATATGCATTTGGATTTTTGCCGCTGCGGTGGTGGCCGCATTGACATGGGCGTTTGTACAACTGAACCGGGCCTACAATGGTGTGATTGAAGATCTTCTACGACGAAAAGAATTCCAAGTAAACTATTATGCCAATATGGAGTTCAGCGGTCGGGTTGTCGGCAAACAGGATTCGCTCGAATGTTACGAAGGCTGTTTTCTACGGATAAAATGTTCTGACGGTATGCCGCGGCCGGATTACAAGCTGCCAGGGGAGTATTATGAAATACTGGATTGCGAAGAAGAGGTTGTCTGCCGTGTGTCGGAAGAAGAATACAACACCTTCCAAATTGGAGATTCCATTGTGAAGAAGAAAGGCATCGGAGGTACTTTCTTGAAAATAACGGAGGATTGAATAAAGCAATGAAACGAATCAAGAGTTTTGGCGCAGTCATTCTGCTTGCCCTGTTTGTGTCATGTGCGATGTCTTTTATGCTATGCTCATGCCAGGCCAAACGGACTTTTCTCCAGATGAACACCTGCTATCATGCAGAAAAACACACAATTGGAGGGACTTATGACGTGTGCCTTGAATTTTCTGACACCATTGTTGTGATGAGGACATCTAGGCGGTTTTGTGAGCCTGTTCATGCCATGAGCGATACCGGCGCTTGGAAACTGCGAAATGATTCCATTTATGTCCAGTTCAACAACATCTCTATTCATCGGCAACTAATGAGTGGCCCTTATATTCCAAATACTCGGTATGTGTTTCGGGTCAAAGGGAGAAAAGAACTTTACGAATTGGGATCCGAGGGAGGAAAATCAACTCGATGGCTTTTATCTAAATAACGGAGAAGAACAGTTAGGAGACGGATTATGGTGTTGCTCCCCCCAGTTCATCGTAGCGTCCCGCTACGCCTTCGCCGATGGTAACCTTTATGGCGAAAATGGTGGATGGTACTATGTCGGAAGATAACTAAATCATCAAATTTATGACAAAGAAGAACGATTGTAAAAATATAGATTCCGTAAAGAAATCAATTTACATCACGATATTTTCTTTTATGCTTCTCTATATTTTCCATGTATGTATAGAAGCCGCTTTTTTGAGAGTTGTATCGCACGAATGTGTGACTGCTGTCATTGTTTCTAGTCGGCAATGGCACAGTCACAAGTGGAACCGGCAATGGAAATATCAGTTTTGTGCGAATAACCGGATGTACATCGGCTACATGGCTATGAACGATTGTGAGTCATGCGCGATGGGGGATTCTGTTCAAATCGTTTATTGGCCTTCTTGTCCCAAGATAAACTTGAGTCAAGTGCGCGTTGGCTGTGAATGCGAAAAATGATGGATTACTCACGGCAGTGTAGAGGAAAATAAAATTACGACTCAACAACAGAAACCTGGCGGATAAGTAATTGATATGCATGTTAAGTGAAAAATGTGCATAAAAACTTTTACTTTCGATTTAAAATTCCTATCTTTGCAACCGCTTTTTGGCGAAAAGTCGTTTCATGATGAAGCAATTGGGGAAATACGACATTGATTTACAGCAAGTTGAAGGGAGTTTGGTCTCGCTGGAATTCGATTTGGATGATTGCTTTTTCGGTGGCTTGCAAGACGCAGAAATCGAACATGGAAAATTGAAGGCCTGGGTGCAGATGAGCAATTTGGGCGAACGCTACGAAGCGGCGATGACGGTAAAAGGCTCTGTGCAAGTACCTTGCGACCGTTGTCTGGAACTGATGACCATACCGGTCGAAGCCGAGCAAAAGCTCGTTTTTAAATTGGGTGAAGCCTACGAAGAACTCTCAGACGAGTTAATCGTGATAGACGAAGAGAGCCGTACGGTACATCTTGACTGGTATTTGTATGAGATGATTGCTTTGTCGCTACCGATGCGGCGTGTGCATGATG
Source organism: Paludibacteraceae bacterium (assembly GCA_017614195.1). Lineage (GTDB taxonomy): Bacteria > Bacteroidota > Bacteroidia > Bacteroidales > Paludibacteraceae > Enterocola. Next base: position 10,270 of record JAGACJ010000088.1, on the reverse strand, counting down.
AGGGCGAATGCAATCCCGAGATGGAACAGTATTTGAGCGGCTCCCCAATAGAAGAAGAAACGACAGACCCTCGTTGGGAAATGTTGAAACAAATAAAAGACAATAACAATTAATAAAAATAAAGAGAGATGGCACATCCTAAAAGAAGACAGTCTAAGACTAGAACCGCTAAGCGTAGAACTCATGACAAAGCCGTAGCTCCCACCTTGAGCGTATGCCCGAATTGCGGTGCTATGCATCTTGCTCACACCGTATGCGGTGAGTGTGGATACTATCGCGGCAAGTTGGCCGTTGAAAAAGTTGCGGCTGAGTAACCGTATTGCTTGCGAATCTTGAAAAAATGCCCTAATTTTGTTTTGGATTAGGGCTTTTTGTGTTTTAATCAAACGGATTGTCTATGATAAATGCAGCAATAACAGGAGTGGGCGCCTGGTTGCCTCCAACCATACTTGATAACAAGGAATTGGAAAAACGTATGGACGTTACCGACGAGTGGATTGTCTCGCGTATGGGAATCCGTCAACGTCGGGTTTTGGAGGATGGTAAGGGGTCTGCATACATGGCGACAATGGCCGTGAAGGACTTGATGGCAAAAACATCGTTACGTTCCGAAGAGGTTGATTTGCTGATTTGTGCTACGATTACTCCTTCGTACGGTTTCCCGTGCAATGCCGTAGTGGTCTGTGACAATCTCGGTTTCCAAAATGCGTTTGCCTACGATTTGTCTGCCTCGTGTTCCGGCTTTTTGTTCGGACTTGAGACTTGTGCCGGCATGATTGCTACGGGCAAATACAAGAAAGTGGTCTTTGTCTGTGCCGAAAAGATGAGCGCAGTGATTGATTACACCGATCCGCTGACTTCGCCCCTGTTTGGCGATGGAGCCGCTGCGGTTTTGGTCGAACCGACCGAAGAACCTTACGGTGTGATGGATTCCATTTTGCATGTTGATGGCGGTGGCCGCAAGTTCCTATATCGTATGCTGGGCGGTTCGTTGCAACCTGCCGATCCCGAATTGCTCAACCGTAACGATTGCTTCTTGCATCAAGACGGTCGCATGGTGTTCAAACGCGCCGTGGCTGAAATGTCGGCCGTGACCCGCAAAATGATGGAACGACACGGGTTGACGGTTGACAATGTTGACTGGTTTGTTCCGCATCAAGCCAATGCCCGCATTATCAAAGCCATCGGCGAAAACCTCAACATCCCTTCAAAAAAACTCTTGTCGAATATCGAGCGATTGGGTAATACTTCTTCGGCAACGATTCCTTTGTGTTTGTGGGAGTTCGAAAAACAATTGCACAAAGGAGATGTGATTTTGCTCTCGTCGTTCGGCGCCGGTTTTACTTGGGGATGTGTGTGCTTGAAATGGGCGTATGATCCCGTTTGACAACAAATAATAGAACCTATAAGATACATAATTCGTAATATGAAAACATCAAAAAAAATCATGCTTTCGGAAGACGATATGCCGAAACAATGGTATAACGTAGTGGCCGACATGGTCAACAAACCCCTTCCGCCCCTTCATCCCAAAACAAAAAAACCAGTCACCCTCGAGGACATGACTCCGATTTTTGCACGCGAATTGGTACGTCAGGAAATGACCACCGAGCGTTGGATTGATATTCCCGATGAGGTCCGCAATTTATATCGCATCTATCGCCCCACTCCGCTGGTACGTGCCTCGGGGCTCGAAAAAGCCCTTGACACTCCTGCCAAGATTTATTTCAAGAACGAAAGTGTCAGCCCCGTAGGTTCTCACAAATTGAACTCGGCCATTCCACAAGCCTATTTCAATAAAATTGAAGGCGTTAAGCACATTACTACCGAAACAGGTGCAGGCCAGTGGGGTAGTGCCATGAGTATTGCCTGTAAGCATTTTGGCCTTGATCTTAAGGTCTATATGGTGCGTGTAAGTTATGAGCAGAAGCCTTACCGCAAGTCTGTAATGCAGACTTATGGTGCGCAAGTGTTCGCATCTCCAAGCGATACCACAGAGATTGGCCGCATTATGCGCCAACAATTCCCCGGTACTGCCGGAAGTTTGGGTATGGCCATTTCTGAAGCTGTAGAAGAGGCCTTGAAAGACGATGATACCCGTTATACGCTGGGTAGTGTGCTCAACCATGTGATGCTGCACCAAACGATTATCGGTCTTGAAGCCGAGAAACAACTCGAAATGACGGGTGATTATCCCGATGTGATCATCGCTTGCTTCGGTGGTGGCTCAAACTTTGGCGGTATCACGTTGCCGTTCTTGCGTCACAAACTGACCGGTGGCAAAGATATCCGTTTGATTGCCGCAGAGCCCGCGTCTTGTCCGAAATTGACCCGTGGCGAGTTCCGTTACGACTTTGGCGATACCGAAGGCTATACGCCGCTTTTACCCATGTACACGTTGGGTCACGATTTCGAACCGGCCAGTATCCATGCCGGCGGTTTGCGCTATCACGGTGCAGGTTCGATTGTCAGCCAGTTGCTCAAAGACGGGTATGTTGAGGCGCGCGATGTGCTTCAAACCGACACGTTCAAGGCTGGTATTCTGTTCGCCCAATCAGAAGGCATTATCCCGGCACCCGAATCGACCCACGCCATTGCAGTAGCCATTCAGGAAGCGTTGAAAGCAAAAGAAGAAGGCAAGGAGAAAGTCATTCTCTTCAATTTGTCTGGTCATGGATTGATTGACATGATGGCTTACGACAAATATTTGTCGGGTAATCTTGAAAATTATGAGGTTCCGCAATCGACGATTGCGAAGAGCATCGAAAAGATTGAGGGATTACAACCTGAAAAATAATCAGTTAACGCTTACGGCGTTTTGACTTAGTGACCGTGGTTTCTGTCGAGCCACGGTCTTTTTTGTTGTAGATGTCGTAGCGGTCGGCAGGCCGGTATTTCTCTTGATTGACAAAACCTTTGAGCAAACTGATTGATTTGTCATCGAGACGGTCGGGTTGATACATGGTGCCGTTTGAGGCTGGCCGCAGAATGATCCGCTCGATTTTTTTGTCGGGGGTGAAGTAAATGTCCATCTCGCTACTTTCGGCGCGGTTGAGCCCAATGTATTGCGACGTGTCGCTGTAGGCCCAATTTTTCTCTGTGTCTTGACTGACGCAATAGAGCGACATGGCATTCCCTTCTACCCTGATTTTCCGTAGATGGCCATTGTCGATATATCCCGTAATCAATTTTCCCGAAATCTGATTGAAGGCGCTGTCAAGTTCCTGCCGGAATACAAACGCGCTACCCTCGACTTCGGTCATATAGACTTGTCCGTTGCGTGTGTGGACACGCATCTCTTCGCCCGAAATTTGCGCGGATTCGTTCCATGCAATGGGGTTTCCGTACATGCGCATAATGGAATCGGCAGTGCTGTAGAACATCGAGTCGCACACACTTTGAAAATCGGCTTGCCAACTTTGTACATTGTAATACACCTTGATCTCGTTTATCGAATCGCGGTCAAAGAAAAATATCGTGTCTCCGGTCAAGAACAGGCTGTCTTTGTTTGAAAAGTCAATCAGCGTCGCCTTTTGGGTAAACCAACCACGGCCGTCCGCTTCGTCAAGCCATGCGTAACCTCCTGTAATCATCTGGCTTTGTGCCGAATCGCGCATCGCTACATGGCCAAATGCTTCTGCCTTTTTGGCGTGGCGGTTGTAGTCAATGGTGTCGCCCGACATCCGATGACCGCTCTCATCAACGATGTACGATTGGTCGAGCAACTGCATGGTCTCGTTTTGGGTGTTGTACCAGCCATGTGTTGAGTACACATGCGTACTGTCTTCGTAGTCAATGACTGATGGTCCCAAAATGACTGCCACATGGCTGCTGGTGTTGTAATTCAGCGTATCGGAGTGTAAGACGAACTTTGGATTGTTGAGCACCACTTTGTGCCGGAAAACGGCTGTATTTTGATTGGAGTAGTATTTTCCGCCAATGGAGGTCAGCGTGTTTTCGCTATCCACAATTTTGCCCCCGTTGAAATAATACCCTATTTCGTTCACGCGGTCATAGTTCAGCGAGTCGGTATATAACGTCATGTCTTTGTTCTGCATCTTGACGTTTTTACGCAGACGGGCCAGTTTCGTGTTACCGTCGTAGTACAGCTTGTCGCCATAGACAAACAACGTGTCGCCTTGTACCATTTTAACATGCCCAAAGGCATCGATGGTGTTGTGTTTGTCGTTGAAAAACGCGCTGTCACAGTACATTAAGGCTTGTTCGTGACGAAAACGGACATCGCCTTTTAGAATCTGACAATCGGGAATACGCTCGTCGTCGAACGAGAGGGTTTCGCTATGTTCAAGATAAACCATAGTCGTTGCTTGCAGTGCATGCAAACACCACAACAGCCCCAATATTATGCATCCCCCGAAACGATTCATGATTACTTGATCCAACCCGGGAATTGGAACTCGCAGTTCCGATATTCGGGGTCGATAAATATGTAGGTTTCTTTTTGTTTCGTTTTAATCCAATCCTCGATAAGCGCTTGGTTTTTACGCATGGTTACCAATGTCTTCAGCGCTTGAAAATCATCTGTCGGATTGGCAAGGTGCGACGGTGTGCGCGATTTCAAACGGACAATCGAGATAACCTCCTTGCCGTTCTCGTCGTGGTGCACAAAGGGTTTTGAAACTTCGCCGATTTCCATGTCGTATATGGCTTTGGCTACTTCGGCCGGTAAGTTTTGCAATTCCATTTTGGTCGAACCGTCATTGGGATTGATCAATAATCCGTCATTTTGCTTGGTCTTTTCATCTTCAGACAATATGCGGGCTGCTTCGTCGAAGGTGAACTTGCCCAAGCGGATGTCATTGGCAATGCTGTCAAGGTGGACTATGGCCGCTTCTTTTTGCTTTGTCTCGATTTTCGGGACAAGCAGAATATGACGGCAATTGACTTGGTCGTTTTTGCGCTCGATGAGCTGGATGATGTGGTAGCCAAATTCGGTCTCGACAATGCGGGACACTTTGTTCGGATCATACAGCGAAAAGGCTACGTTGGCAAATTCGGGCACCAGTTTTCCTTTTGTCATAAAGCCCAATTCGCCGCCTTGCAAGGCCGAGCCTCGATCTTCAGAATACAAAATGGCCAATGTGGAGAACTGATAACTTCCTGACTCGATTTTTTCGCGGAAATCGCGCAACTGGCTTTTGATACGCTCCTGTTCGGCGAAAGAAGGCTCAGGACGGCTCGTTAGAATCTGGACCTCTACCATTTCCGGGATGGTGGGGATACTGTCTTTGGGAATGCTTTCGTAGTATTTGCGGACATCTGCCGGTGTGATTTTAACCCCTTTGATGATTGATTGTTGCATTTCTTGTACAAGCATCTGGTCTTCAACGGTTTTCGTTAGGGTTTCGCGTACCTTTGCCAAAGGCTTGCCAAAATATTCCTCTACTTTTTCTTTCGAACCTATACGTTGTATGAAATAACGGATACGGCTTTCTACTTGTTGGCTCACCGAGTTGGGATTCGCGGTTAGCGAATCGATTTTGGCTTGTGCGATAAAGAGTTTTTGCAACGCCATTTGCTCAGGGATCACGCAAAACGGTTCTCCCTCCACTTTTTCGTTTTCGTAGCGGCGGCGTATGATTTCGGCTTCGATCTCTGATTTGAGAATGGGTTCTTCTCCGATGACCCAAATCACTTGGTCAATGACCTGATTTTTGGCGGTGGCGGTCATGCTGATGCAGCATAGCAAAAAAACGAATAGATTTTTTTTCATTGTTGCGTCCCGTTTTCGTTGTAAAATACGATTTGCTTGCTATTGATAGCGTTCTCGTACAATTCTTCCTGAAATTTTTGCAGGTAAATCACCCTGCTGCGATTCAGCATAATGTTGCGCAGTTCATGCTTGACATGCTCATACGGCTCGGGCTGGCCCGCCGGTATGATTTCGGTCAGACGCAGATAATAATTGTATTCGTCGGTTTGCTGTACGATGGTGCCACTGGTCAGTCCGGACTCGCTTGTTTCAATGGGTTGGGGCAGAAAGGCCATGATTTTCGAATGTTTGATCCAGTCTTCGGTGAAGAAGTCATAGAATACGGCGTTTTTGGTGCAGTAGTGCAAAATGTTTTCCAAATTTTCATCGTCTGGTTCCGACAGCCATTTCGATAATTGCGCTTGGTCAGGGGCTGTGCTGGTAACTTTGATGTAAATGCCTTTGTACAAGGCGTCTTGTAATTTGAAATGCGATTTTTCTTGTTCGTAGAAAGCGAAAACAGAGTCTTCTGGCACCTCTTGGCTCACTTGTGCGATGAGTTGTTGCTGATAGGCGTTGATAAGCAACTCCTGACGGTATATCTCGGCCAATTCGTCAATCTCCTGCGTCGAACCGATGTTGGTGCTCGCCTTGTCGTACATCAGTTGGGTGATGGCCCATTGCCGTTTGTAATTTTCTACAAAGGACAAACTGTCTTCTTTGCTCAATCCGGACGGAATCACGCCTTCGATATGGTCTTTGTAGAGCACTTTGCCGTTAAGTTCCATAACGGGTTGGCGGTTCATCTCCATCTTGATGCGATTGCAGGCAAATCCGTTGGTTATCACCCACAACAAAACAAATCCGTAGCGCAGGACAGTTGTCATTAACGTATGGTTTTTAGCACTTGTTTGTCAATTACCACTTGATAGCGTTGCTTGAGCTCGTCGACCCATTGCTGCTCCAAGTAGTCCTGATAGTCACTCATAACGGCACCGCGTACCTCGGTGTACTCTTCGGGGTATTTCTTTTGCAATTTGCCGCTGACGAACATTTCGGGGTATCCTTCTTTGACGGGTGCGGTGCCTGTTTTGAATACCATAGCATCGACGACTGGATGGTCTCCAAGTTTAAACAGTCCTTCTTCTACTTCAATGTTGCTCAAACTGTCGGTGTTGAATTCGGCCAGCAAACGGCGACGCAGCACCGATGGCTCCGTATGTTTGGCCACCTTCTCGGCGGCTTGGCGGTGCATCAGTGAACGGCAGTAGACTACGCAACCTTTGTAACGGGGTTCGGAGAGCTTGTACTTTTTCCGGTTTTTCTCAAAGTATGCTTTCAGCCCAGCCTCGTCATTCGGCGCTTTGTTCCAGATTTTTTCGTTGCTGATGTTGAATAGCAAAATTCCATCACGATACTCTTTCATCAAATAGCCAAACTCGGGGTTCCCGGCTTCGAGATGGTCGTTTTCGTATTGTATCAGTTGCTGTGCGAAGAATGCCTGCAAGGTGTCGGCAGGGAGGTAAGGCCCCGATATTAAAAATGCCTGCAAGTCGGCGTTTGTTAGCCAAACATCGGCAAAGTGGGCCAAGGTGTCGCCGTGATTGGTCGTGGTGGTGAAACTATATTTCTTTTTGAGGCCATTGACAAAGCTTTGCTGAATCATAGCGCTGCGTTCATCACGCATGATGCTTGATTCGATGAGTTGCATCAATTCGTCGTGCTCAGGCGCTTCGCGACGGTCGTTGAGTTTGAACAAGAACCAGTTGCCCTGCAGCTCCATAGGAGCAGTGAAATCGCCGATATTTTCGAGACCGAAAAGGACGGCCTCTTGCTCGGGAGGAAGCATACCGATGCTCAACCACGGTAACAGGCCGTGGTTCTCTCTTACGCGTGGATTGTCGGTGTAAGCGTACATCAAACTGTCAAACGAGGTTTCGCCCGACAATGCCACTTGGTAGAGACTGTCCATCAGGGCTTTGGCTTTCTCACGTTCGCCTGGGTAGGGCGCATATCCCTTGACGATACCCGACAATCGGATGTCGCCTTTGGCCTTGCGGCGGTCGGTCACATAAATCAAGTGATAGCCGAACCGCGTTCTGACAGGCATCGAAATGGTTCCAATCGGCGTGTTGTACGCAGCGTGGGCAAACGGATAGACCATCGATAATCCCGAGAAATAGCCGAGAGCCCCTTTGTTCATCGAGGCTGTCGGGTCTTCGGAATATTTTTCCGCCATATCGGCGAAATTCGCAGGTGTCAGCCGGTTACGCAATTCCAAGGCTCGATTGTAGTCGCGCAAGGTGTCGATGGGGTCGGTGGTACGCAGTAGAATGTGACTGGCCTGCACGTCTTCTTTGGTGAAACCGACGGCCTCGTCAACGAGTGTCTGCTTCATTTCGTTGTCGGTCAAGTATTGGCCGACCAATTGGCTTCGGTATCCTTGAAACTCTTCTTGGAACGAACGTATCGTGTCCATGCCTGCCTCGTATGCTGCTTTGACTTTCAACTTGAAGTTGATGAAGAGTTGGGCATACTCTTCTGGCGAAAGTGGCTTTTCTCCTAAATTACCGTTGTTTTTGTGGTAATAATATTCGAATTCAGCTTTTGATACCGCTTCGTCGCCAATGGTCATGACTGTTTGAGCCGAGACTCCGGTGCCGATGGCCAACAACGCGGCGAAAACCAATTTTCTCATAGTGTATTTGTGTGTTATTCTCCTCTGGAGTAGTTAGGCGCTTCTTGTGTAATCGTTACGTCGTGCGGGTGGTTCTCTTTGACACCGGCTGCCGTAATGCGCGTGAATTTCGCATCGTGCAGTTTTTCGATGTTAGCCGCACCGCAGTAACCCATGCCCGAACGCAAACCGCCCAGTAACTGGTAGATTACTTCGTAGAGCGATCCCATGTAAGGAACGCGGGCTACGATACCTTCCGGAACGAGTTTCTTGACGTCGTCTTCCGCATCTTGGAAGTAACGGTCTTTCGAACCTTTTTGCATGGCCTCAAGCGAACCCATGCCACGATATGATTTGAATTTACGTCCGTTGTAGATGATTGTCTCGCCCGGAGATTCTTCAACACCTGCGAGCAGAGAACCTGCCATGATGCAAGAAGCGCCTGCAGCCAGGGCTTTAACGATGTCGCCCGAATAGCGGATACCACCGTCGGCGATGATGGGTACACCGGTACCTTTGAGTGCTTCGGCCACGTCGTAGATAGCCGAGAGTTGGGGTACACCTACGCCGGCAATGATACGGGTCGTGCAGATGGAACCCGGTCCGATACCGACTTTCACAGCGTCGGCACCAGCTTCGACCAATGCTTTGGCTGCGGCTCCGGTGGCAATATTGCCCACGATAATATCGATGCTCGGGAAACGTTTTTTCGCTTCTTTCAAAGTGTCGATTACGCCTTTTGAGTGACCATGCGCCGTGTCAATGATGATGGCGTCGACGCCAGCCTCGACCAATGCGGTGATGCGCTCGAATGTGTCGGCAGTTACACCTACACCTGCAGCCACGCGCAGACGGCCTTTGTCGTCCTTGCAAGCCATGGGTTTGTCCTTGGCTTTGGTGATGTCTTTATAGGTGACTAGTCCGACCAAGCGGCCGTTTTTGTCAATAACGGGGAGTTTTTCAATTTTATGTTCTTGCAGAATTTGTGCGGCGGCTTCCAAATCGGTCGATTGCGTCGTTGTTACCAAATTGTCTTTGGTCATCACGTCGTCAATGCGTTTCTTGGTGTCGCGTTCGAAGCGCAGGTCGCGGTTGGTGACGATACCGACCAGTTTCTTGTCTGCGTCGACAACAGGGATACCGCCGATGTGATATTCCTTCATCAGGGCCAAGGCATCGGCGACGGTTTTGCCGGTCTGGATGGTGACGGGGTCGTAAATCATACCGTTCTCGGCGCGTTTCACCATGTGTACCTGACGGGCTTGCTCGGCGATGGGCATGTTTTTGTGAATCACACCGATACCGCCTTCGCGGGCGATGGCAATGGCCATTTTTGCTTCGGTAACCGTATCCATGGCTGCAGAAACAATTGGAGTTTTCAACTGAATGTTACGCGAAAATTTTGTGGACAAATCCACACTGCGGGGAAGAATTTCGGAGTAAGCCGGAATCAGCAGGACGTCGTCGAAGGTAAGACCGTCCATCACAATTTTGTCTGCAATAAATGACATAGCGAAATCGATTTAGAAATTTATTGCGTGCAAAGTTACGCAAATTTCGGCAAATGTGCGCACGCGTTAGGATTTTTTTTGATAGTGTGCCAATTTCAAATTCAAGATCTGTCAATTTTTTTTGAATACAATGCCGGCTTGTTCATATAACCTTTCGGTTATTTTATGATGATCGTGCGGGTTGAGTGCAATTGCAAACATCATTCGAACTTTTTCTTTCCGCAAAAAAGTTCCAAATTTTTGCGTAAGCCTTCTAATCTAAGCAATCAACATAAAAGTCGAAAACATATCCATTTGCATCAAAGGCGATTGAAAAGTCTGACGCCTTACCATTTGGTAACTCATAGTTAATTGTGTAGACAAAGGCAT
>JAGACJ010000087.1 GCA_017614195.1 Paludibacteraceae bacterium | reverse complement strand
GAAAGGAGCCGCCATGTGGAGCCCGCGCTCGCAGTGCGACCGAGCCAAGTTCATCCGCCAATGGCGCTACGAGTTAGACCATACACCCAATTTAAGCATTTGGCAAGACACCGTTGACCAATTAGTCATTGATCAAAAACGCGTGACAGGTGTGCACACTTCGATGGGCGTTACATTTACAGCTGGCGCCGTCGTGCTGACCAACGGCACCTTCTTGAACGGACTGATGCACATCGGACGCACCCAACTGATTGGCGGCAGGATTTCGGAACCCGCGAGCACAGGTATTACAGAACAGCTCGTTGAATTTGGATTTATTAGCGACCGTATGAAGACCGGCACCCCGGTCCGAATCGACATTCGAAGTGTGGATTTAAGTCTGATGAACGTACAAGACGGCGACCACGACTTTCATAAATTTTCTTATCTGACACACGCACCGCAGCATCTAAAACAACTGCCCTGCTACACCACCTATACCAATGAGCAGGTACACGAAACACTTCGCAACAGTTTGAAAGATTCGCCCCTTTTCAACGGGCAAATCAAGAGTATCGGACCACGCTACTGCCCAAGTATCGAGACCAAAATCGTCACCTTTGCCGACAAAAACGCACACCAATTGTTTTTAGAGCCGGAAGGCGAAGACACAAACGAATATTATCTGAACGGATTTTCGTCATCGCTACCGCTGATGACACAAATCAACGCGTTGCAACAAATCCCGGCATTCCGCAACATTCAGATCTACCGTCCGGGATATGCGATTGAATACGACTACTTCGACCCGCAACAGTTGGAGCATACTTTGGAAACAAAATTAATTAAGAACTTGTTTTTTGCCGGACAAATCAACGGAACCACGGGATATGAAGAGGCGGCAGGACAGGGATTGGTTGCCGGAGTCAATGCCCACTTGGCTTGCAACGGCAAAGCCAGCTTCACCATGGCGCGCAACGAATCTTACATCGGAGTGCTCATTGACGACCTCGTTACCAAGGGAGTAGACGAACCCTATCGAATGTTTACCTCGCGTGCCGAATATCGTATCTTGCTACGACAAGATGATGCCGACCGTCGCTTGACCGAACGATCATACAACATGGGGTTGGCTTCGGAAGAACGCCTTAATTTATATAAAGAAAAGGAATCTCTATGCGCTGATTTGGAAGAATTCCTCAAAACGCAATCGACCACACCTTCCGAGATAAACACTTATCTTGAATCGTTAGGTTCGGCTCCTATTCAGCACCGCTGCAAGTTATCCGACATTTTGTTGCGACCAAATGTAGAGCTGTCGGCCATGGCTGATTATTGCCCGGCACTCAAAAATAAGATTGCCACACTACCCAACCGTCAAGAAGAAATTTGCGAAGAAACCGAGATTTCTGTCAAATATGCCGGCTACATTAGCCGCGAAAACCTGATTGCAGAAAAACTGCAACGCCTCGAAAACATCAAGATTCGCGGACGCTTCGACTACATGAGTATTCAGTCTATTTCGACCGAAGCACGGCAAAAATTGACCAAAGCAGACCCAGAAACCATCGCACAAGCAAGTCGCATCCCGGGCATATCACCCAGCGACATCAATATATTGTTGGTATTACTCGGACGGTAAATTTGCGCAACTTTCGAAATGTTCCACGTGGAACATTTCGAAAGCACTACCAAAAAAAATTGTTCCACGTGGAACAATTACAAGAACGAACACAAATATTGTTCCACGTGGAACATAAAGAAAATAAGATATGTCACTTGAAGAAATTAAAGCCAAAATCAGAACAGTGCCAGACTTCCCAATTAAAGGAATTCTGTTTAGGGACTTCACTACAGTTTTTCAAGACGCTAATTGTTTAAGCGAACTAGAAAAGATTTTAGTAAACCGCTACCAAAATTTAGGTATCACCAAGGTGGTCGGAATCGAATCGCGCGGCTTTATTATGGCCCCAGCAATCGCAACAGAAATTGGCGCCGGTTTTGTCCCTATCCGGAAAAAAGGTAAACTCCCGGCAGAAACCATCGAACTTGCGTACGGAAAAGAATACGGCCAAGACATTATCCAAATACACAAAGACGCACTGAGCAAAGACGATGTTGTATTACTGCACGACGACCTTTTGGCAACTGGCGGTACGATGAAAGCCGCACAAGATTTGGTAAAAAAGTTTGGCGTCAAAAAAATCTATATCAACTTTTTGGTTGAGCTCGACGACTTGAAAGGACGTGCGCTTTTCGACCCTGATATTGATGTCGAAGCATTGATGCATTACTAGAAACCTATGTCGGACCGCACCACATATCTTAAAAACATTGTTTTGAACCTACCCGAAAGTCCGGGCGTTTACCAGTACTTTAACAACGAAAACGAAATCATTTACGTTGGCAAAGCCAAAAACTTGAAACGCAGGGTATCGAGTTATTTCAACAAAAACAATCAAAGCTCTAAAGTACGGGCTTTGGTTGCCAAGATTTGTGACATCAAATACATTGTGGTTAACTCCGAAGCCGACGCCCTGCTGCTCGAGAACAATCTCATCAAGCAATACCAACCACACTACAACATATTGCTCAAAGATGGCAAAACCTATCCATGGCTTTGCATAACTAAAGAGCCTTATCCTAAAGTTTTCAAAACAAGGGTGGTAAAAAGAGGCGCCGAATATTTTGGGCCTTATAGTTCGGTATGGGTATTAGACACACTGCTCGACTTGATTCGAAGCGTGTACCCGATTAGAACATGCAACTTGGCGTTGAACCAAGAGAACATCGGCAAAAACAAATTCAAGGTTTGCCTACAATATCACATTCATCGCTGTTTGGGTCCCTGCGAAAATCTGCAAGACTGCGAATCCTATCAACAAATGATCAATGAGATCAAAGAAATTGTAAAAGGCAACAGCGACATCATCACCGCAAAACTTGTCGACGAAATGCAGTCTTATGCGTCAAAGCTGCAATTTGAAAAAGCAGCAGAACTCAAACGCAAATTCGATGCGCTGACCAACTACCAGAAAAAAACAGTCATCACCACCACCAATCACGAAAACATTGACGTTTTCGGTTACTTTGAAGAAGACGATTTGTGCTATATCAACATCATGCGTATAGCCAATGGCAGCATCATTCAAGGTACGACTGTCGAATACAAAAAACAACTGGACGAACCAGCCTCCGAAATCTTGGCCGTCGGAATCAAAGAATTGCGAGAACGTTTTGCCAGCAACAACAAACAAATCGTAGCGCCATTTGAGCCGGAGTATATTCCAGAAGGCACCGAAATCATTATCCCTCAAAAAGGAGACAAGAAAAAATTACTTGACTTATCGATACAGAATGTCAAACAATACCGGCTCGACAAACTAAAAAGGTCAGAAAACATCAATGCAGGTCAACGCAACACCAAACTACTGCTCGAAATCAAAGACAAATTGGGACTCCCGAAAGTACCCTACTGCATCGACAGTTTTGATAACTCGCACACAGCAGGTACCAACGCAGTATCGGCATGTGTCGTATATCGCAATGGCAAGCCAAGCAAAAAAGACTATCGCAAATACAACATCAAATTCGCCCAGGGCGGCGATGACTATGGGAGTATGCGCGAAGTCGTCTACCGGCGCTATTCTCGAATGATTGAAGAAGACACCCCCCTGCCCGACCTGATTGTTGCCGACGGTGGCGAAAACCAAATGTCATGTATCAAGCAAATCGTAACAGACGAATTGGGCTTGGAGATTCCAATCATCGGTTTGGCGAAAAACGATAAACACAGAACTCACGAAATTTTGGTGGGCAACCCAGTTCAAGTTGTCTCGCTTAAAACCGGTGACCCCTTGTTCAAATTTTTTGCCAACATGCAAGAGGAAGTACACCGATTCGCCATCAGCTTTCATCGCGACAAGCGAAGCAAATCACAAATTGCCTCCGAACTTGACGAAATCAAAGGCATAGGCGAAAAAACGAAAAATGATCTGCTAAAGTCGTTAAAATCTGTTAAAAATATCCGGAACGCAGAAAAATCAGAACTAGAAAAAATCGTTGGAACTAAAAGAGCCTCAATAGTTTACGAGCATTTTTCGCGTTTGAGAAAGTCCGAGAATTGAAAATTTAAAAATTTGTGGTCATGCGTACAGTCACACAACGCGTAAAATTCGCAAAAGTAGAGGTCGATGGAAAGATAGTCGGCGAAATCAAAAACGGTCTGATGATTTTAGTCGGATTCGAAAATGAAGATACAGATGAAGATTTGGATTGGATGAGTGCCAAGATTTGCAACCTCCGAATTTTTGATGACGAAAACGGAGTCATGAACCGGTCACTACTCGACACCGGCGGCGACATTCTTTGTGTCAGCCAATTCACTTTACATGCCATGACCAAAAAAGGAAACAGGCCATCTTACATTCGCGCGGCAAAAGGCGACATCGCTGAACCATTATACGAGTCTTTTTGCAAAAAATTGGGATTTTTATTGAATAATGAGGTAAAAAAAGGTAAATTTGGAGCGAATATGCAGGTTACGCTCTTGAATGACGGACCTGTTACCATCATTATTGACAGTAAAAATAAAGAATAAGTGAAAGATTTCAAGGCCCTTTTTTCTGCCTATCAGTTTGCAGAAAGTACCGAAGATGTAACAGCAACCGTCAAGAAAATCATCGAAGCCGGTTACGACAGACACAACAACATCGAGCACTACAAAAAATTATTTAACTCGCTCGAAATCACTTCTTTAAGCCCATACGACAACGAAGATTCAATTCGCCGTCTGGTCGAAAAAATCAACGACTTGGACGATAAGTTTCCTGAATTGCCCTCACCTGCCGGCATCTGTGTCTATCCGTTTTGGGTCGATACCGTCAAAAACCTGCTGACCGAAGATATCGCTATCAGCACAGTCGTAGGATTCCCCTCGTCACAAAGCTACATCGAAGTTAAAATTGCAGAAACCGCATTGGCCGTCAGCAGCGGCGCAACCGAAATCGACATGGTACTGCCCGTAGGCCGATTCCTCGCACAAGATTACGAAGAAATACACAGCGAAATAAGCGAAATCAAAGCAGCCGCAGGCGAAGCAAAACTGAAAGTGATATTGGAAAGCGGACTGCACCCCACTCCACAAAGTTTGTACAACGCCTCTATTTTGGCTTTGGAAGCAGGCGCCGACTTCATCAAAACAACAACAGGGAAAGAAAAACCCACGGATTTGAATGCTGTCTATGTCATGGCACGAGCGCTCAAAGATTTCAACGATAAAACAAAGGAAGAACATGGTATCAAGTTGGCCGGAGGCATTAAAACAACGCAAGACGCCACCATGTACAGCACCATCATTGCTGCCATAAACGGCGATGACCATATCAACAGCACCAACTTGCGAATTGGTGCGACCGGTTTAGCGAATAGCTTGATTACAAGTATCTTGAAAGAAGATACTGTGTATTTCTAACATAATCAATTCACTATGAAAAAACACCTGTTAACCTTATTAGTGGCATTGTCGGCTACCTGTTTGTGGGCTGGCATACGCCAACCCATTGAAAACTTTTACAAGGCCGACTATAACTTTGGGGCACAAAACCGCGATATTGCCCAACAACACAATGGCTTGATGTATTTCGCCAACATGAACGGCCTGCTCGAATATGACGGCCACCAATGGACCAAATACAAGATACCCGAATACGCATACGGCAACAGCTACCACTGCTTGCATATCGACGACAAAGGGAACATATACATCGGTGCATACAACGAATTCGGCGTTTACAAATGCACTCCTTCAGGATTATCGCCATACGAGTCGCTGTCGGCCGGATATCGCGAAAAAGGGCGCGATTTTGCCGAAATATGGCATATCAACCAACTAGGAAACGCCATCATATTCCAAACGAACAGCGAACTGGTAGTCTATGAAAACAACGAATTGCGAATTATAGACTTGCCGCATATCATCCACTTCACTACCGTTATTGACGGTACTCTCTACCTGGTTAACTCCAACGACGGCATTTATATCTTGTCGGGAGACGAAATCAAACCGCTGAGCGGATGCGAAACGATGAAAAACATGAATATCATCGCGATTGAGCAACTGCTCGACAAAAGCCTGCTGATTGTAACCGAAAACAACGGTTTGTTCCGCTTCGACAAAGGCACAATCGAACCATACGCCACACTGCTGACTTCGCAAATCAAAAATAGCCAGATAAGCTGCGCAAAAGTAGATGGCGACATATTGGCACTGGGAACCGTGCAAGACGGTGTCTATATCTTACAACTGAAAAAAAACGAGATCACCCACATCAACGCCGCCACAGGGTTGCAAAACAACACCATACTGAGCATTGCTTTTGACATTGAGGGCAACTTGTGGCTCGGTCTGGACCGTGGCATTGATTTCGTGAAAATCAACTCTCCGTTCCGTAAATTGTTCGCACTCAACAACCCTTATGGAAGCGGATTCTGCTCCATCAAACAAGGCGATAACCTATACCTGGGCACCAATCAGGGACTATTTGTCACCCATTACAAACAAGGAGACATCGACGAACTGAAACAAGTGAGCGGCATCCACCAAAACATCTACAACTTACGCGAAATCGATGGCAAAATACTCTGCTGCTCGCACAAGGGACTGTTTGAAATCAATGGCGACAAAGCCGTAAAAATAGCCGATGTAGAAGGAGTCTGGACCATACAGAAATACCAAAGGAATCCCAATTACCTCATCGGAGGCAGCTATACGGGATTCTTTATTATGGAAAGAAACGGAAGCTCCTGGAAATTTCGAAACATTGTCGAAGGATTTGTAGAATCGTCGCGCGTATTTGAACAGGATATGAACGGTGACGTGTGGATGAGCCACGGCCTGCGCGGCGTTTACCGGCTGAAATTGAGCGAAGACATGAAACGTGTCGAAAAATACGACTTTTTCGGCACTAACAAGGGATTTCCGACCAACGAATACAACACGGTGTATAAAGTGTCGGACGAAATCATTTTCGCGTCAGAAAACGGCATTAACCGCTACAACGAACGCAATGACCAGATGGAACTGCATTCGACCCTCAATGATGAACTTTTCGGTAAAGGATTGTACTACTACATCAATCAGGAGAGTTCGAGCCGACTGTGGTACGTGAAGGGCAATAAAATCGGCTATGCCGAACGCCAGAACAACATGCGATTCTATAGCGACACTACACAATGTTTCAGTATCCCCGAAGCGCTCGTATACGAATATTTCAGTCTGACCCGACTCGACGAAAACAACATACTTGTATCGAACGAAGACGGCTTTACGAAGGTGAACCTCGAAATGCTCAAAAGAAACCGCAATCACGAGCTTTATATTCGCAAAATCAGCAGCATTGAAGGGGATTCTGTTCTTACTCGCCAATACGAAAAGACAAGCGACAGCAACAGACAGGAAACCTTCGATTACCAAAACAACTCGTTGCGATTTACCTTCGGATCGGTCAGCTACTCGAACAACGGCAACCCGCAAATGCTATACACCACGCGACTGCTGGGCTACGAAGAAAACTGGTCTGAACCGTCAAATGCACTCGAACGCGAATACACCAACCTACACGAAGGTACATACACCTTCCAGGTAAAAACACTAAACCGCGACGGTGGTAGCAACTTCGCAGAGATGTCATTTACGATTTTACCTCCTTGGTACAGAAGTATTTGGGCATATATTCTCTATGGCATCCTAATTGCCATGGTCATCTTTGGCATTATCTACTATATCCAATACAAAGAGCAAATTATCAAACGCCAGAAAGAGCAGGAAATAGAAGAGCAAAAGAAAAAACACCAAAAAGAAACTGCTGAAAAAGAGCAGGAAATTACCATGCTCAAAAACGAACAGCTGGCAGCAGACTTGACCAACAAATCGAAAGAACTGGCCAGTTCGACCATGAACCTGATTCGTAAAAACGAAATTCTTATCGACATCAAAAACGAACTCGACAAAATAACAAAGTCATTGTCGGATAACGAGGGTAACGTTACAACCGCCAAAAAATTGAACAAAGTCATACAAACCATCAACGAAAACATTGAACACGATGATGATTGGATGAAATTTGAACAGAATTTCGACACGATTCACCAAGACTTTATGAAACGCCTTGGAGAAACCTATAAAGGATTGACTATCAGCGATAAAAAACTTTGCGCTTACCTCAAAATGAACTTGGTGAGCAAAGATATTGCACCGTTGCTTAACATTTCGGTACGCGGAGTCGAAATCGGCCGATACCGCTTACGCAAGAAATTAGGGCTCGACCGCGATACCAACCTGACCGAATTCTTACAGAATTTTTAAAAGAGAGACAAAAAAACCACAACCCGAAAAGTTGTGGTTTTTTGTTGGTTTTCAAATGTTTATACATTGAACAAAAAGTGCATGATATCGCCGTCCTGCACCAGATATTCCTTGCCTTCGATGCGCATCTTACCGACCTCTTTGCATGCCGATTCGCTTCCATATTGGATGAAATCCTCATACTTGATTACCTCCGCACGGATAAAACCACGCTCAAAATCGGTATGAATCACTCCGGCACATTGAGGGGCTTTCCATCCGTCGTGGAATGTCCAAGCACGCACTTCGTCAGGACCTGCCGTTAGGAAAGTCTTGAGGTTAAGCAAACTATAAGCTGCCTTGATCAAGCGGTTTACGCCCGACTCTTGCAAACCAATTTCTTCGAGGAACATTTGACGTTCTTCGTAAGTTTCGAGCTCCGCGATATCGGCCTCGGTTGCAGCTGCCACCACCAGAATCTGCGCGTCCTCGTCTTTGACGGCTTCGCGTACCTGTTCTACGTACGCATTGCCATTGACAGCGCTGTTTTCGTCAACATTGCAGACATACAACACTGGTTTGTCGGTCAACAGGCAGAGGTCTTTCGCCAATTTGCGCTGCTCCTTGTCAAGTTCCACCGTACGGGCCGACTTGCCCTGTTCCAAAGCGGCCTGATACTGCACCAAGATGTCATAAATGGCTTTCGCAGTCTTGTCGCCACCGGTCTTGGCTTGTTTCTCTACTTTCACGATTCGCTGCGAAACAGTTTCCAAGTCTTTGAGCTGCAACTCCATATCAATGATTTCCTTGTCGCGGACAGGATTTACGCTACCATCGACATGGGTAACATTGTCGTCATCAAAACAACGAAGCACATGGATAATGGCATCTGTTTCGCGGATATTGGCAAGGAACTTATTACCCAAGCCTTCGCCTTTGCTGGCTCCCTTTACCAATCCGGCAATATCGACAATCTCTACGGTGGTGGGGATAATCTTTTGAGGATGAACCAATTCTGCCAACTTGCCCAAGCGCTCGTCGGGAACTGTAATCACACCCACATTGGGTTCAATCGTACAAAAAGGAAAATTCGCCGCCTGCGCTTTGGCATTCGACAAACAGTTGAAAAGTGTTGACTTGCCGACATTGGGCAAACCTACGATACCACATTGTAAGGCCATCTCGTATATTTTTGTTTGGAATTGGCAGCAAAAGTACTAAAATTTTACTACTTTTGCCGCTGATGTGCAGGATGATTTTGCCATAATTGCAAAAGTATGAAGAAAAACACTTGGTTAGTCATTTCAATCTTGTTAGCGGCTGCTCTGGCCGCGATAGTCTTTTTGTTTTTCCGCCAAAAAGACCAATTAGACAAAACAACCTCCGAGTTGGAGACCGTCACAACTGAAATGGAGTTTCAGAAACAAGAGTCGCTCGAAGAGTTTGAGGACTTGGCGCGCCAATACGAAAACTACTACATCAATACCGATAACGATTCGTTGCTCAAATTGTTTGATGAAGAAAAACAAAAGGTTCAAGACCTTTTGCAAGAACTCAAAACGGTCAAATCCACCAACGCCCGCCGTATCTCCGAACTAAAAAAAGAATTGGGCACGGTTCGCACTGTTTTGCAGTCGTATGTGGTCAAAGTCGATTCGCTGAATCGCGTAAACGGCCAGCTGATTGCCGAAAACGAGCAAGTGCGCAAACAATACGAAGAAGCATCTGAAAACGCCCGCATTTGGGAAGAAAAGTCCATCGAACTGGACGAAAAAATCACGCTGGCCTCGATGCTCGAAGTCGGCCAAATCAATATTACCGCACTCAACTCGAAAGGGAAACAGACCACCCGACTCAAACGCATCGAACGTATCGAAATCTGCTTCGATCTGCGACGTAACATTACCGCCGAAAGAGGTTTGAAACAGGTGTTTGTACGTGTGACCGATCCAAATGGCAAACTGCTCGAAAGCCCGCGTGCCGAAAAGTTCCCATTCGAAGGACAAAATCTTGGTTTCACTTGCAAGAAAGAAGTGGAGTACAATGGCGAAAACACGCCCGTTTGTATGTATTACACTTTGCCTGAGGCACCGTCAGAAGGCATATATACCATCACTATTTTTGCTGAGGGCAACATTTTGGGAGAACGCAATTTCTCTTTCCAATAATTTGAATGGCTGGTATTTACCTCCATATTCCATTTTGCCCGAGCCGCTGCAGCTATTGTGACTTTTATTCGACAACATCGCTTGACAAACGACACGACTATGTGCAAGCGTTGGTTGTTGAAATGAAATTGCGCAAAAACGAACTTGCCAATCAACAGATCTCTACCGTTTATTTTGGTGGCGGTTCGCCTTCAACACTTGATACAGAGAGTTTTCAAAAGCTTTTCGACTCGTTGTATAATCATTTTGATATTGCTACAAACGCCGAAATCACGGTTGAAGCCAATCCCGACGACCTGAACAAAAAACGATTGGAAGATTGGAAATCACTACCTGTAAACAGATTATCGGTGGGTATCCAGTCTTTCAACGATGAAGAACTAAGACTGCTCAATCGCAGACACACGGCACAAACAGCCATCGATTGCATTCACCAAGCCCGACAATCAGGTTTCGACAATATCAGCATAGATTTGATGTACGGACTGCCCATCCAAACAATGGAAACCTGGATCAGTTCTATTGAAGAGGCTTTGCGACTGCAAACACAACATATATCGGGTTATCATTTGAGTTATGAACCCGGTACCAAAATGTACCGACTTAGGCACAAGGCTGTTGACGAGGAGTTGAGCGAAAAAATGTTCATGGAGTTGCGGCACAGGCTGCAACAAGCTGGATATTACCAATATGAAATTTCAAATTATGCCTTGCCCGGCCGTGAATCAAAACACAATAGCGCTTATTGGAACGGTACGCCTTATCTTGGTTTAGGTGCTGCAGCACATTCGTTTGACGGAAACACACGCAGTTGGAATGTGGCGTCAATAGACCGATACATAGAGGCTTTGGGCAGGGGAGACCGATTGTTCGAATATGAACAATTAACCGATACCGACCGTTACAACGAAAGAGTTATGCTATCGCTTCGAACAGCAAAAGGAATTGATTTTCAGATTTTTAACAAACAAAAACAAACGGAACTTGCTGCCAAGGCTGATAAGTATGTTCAAAACGGACTGCTTTGTTACAAAAATAATTTTCTGGTATTGACAGAAAAAGGTATTTTTGTGTCGGATTCCATTATCCGAGATTTGATGGAATAAATTTTTATTTCGGTTAGCAACATCTTAATTTTTATTTTTTATGGAAAATGAACTACTCTGGCAATATCGTCTTGCCTTGCATTTTTTACCGAATGTAGGAAATCAGACCGCCAAAAACCTGCTTGCCTACTTTGGGCAAGTTGACCAGATTTTCAAGCAACCTGCACACAAGTTAAGCCAAATTCCGGGAATCGGCAAACTGACTGCCGCCAGTATTCCAAGTCACTTCAATTCGGCACTCAAACATGCCGAAGAAGAACTCAGGTTTATGCAGAAAAACAATGTCACACCTGTTTTTTATACCGATTCTGATTACCCAAAACGACTTTTAGAATGTCCTGATTGCCCTATTATCCTATTTAAGAAAGGAAATTTCGACTTAAAGCGACAAGGCAAATATCTGGCCGTAGTAGGAACCCGGAACTCTACTGAATATGGTCGTGACATGACCGACAAAATTATTCAGAATTTGGCAGAACAACATTCTGATTTGGTGATTGTCAGCGGATTGGCATACGGTATCGATATTACAGCACATCGCAAAGCCCTTGAATTAAACATTCCCACGATAGCGGTAATGGGTACCGGGATGAATAAAATATACCCAAGCGAACATAAAAACACGGCAGCAGCCATATTGGAACACGGAGCTTTACTAACCGAATTTCCTTCGTTTGTACCAGGCGACAAACAAAATTTTGTTATGCGAAACCGCATTGTCGCCGGTTTGTCTGACGCCATTTTGGTTTCAGAAAGCGCCGAAAAAGGAGGAAGTTTGATAACAGCGGATTTGGCATTGTCTTATAGCAGAGACGTGTTAGCCATTCCTGGTCGTATTGGAGACAAAACATCGGCTGGTTGTAATTTACTGATTAAAAAAAACAAAGCCGCCTTAGTAGAATCGGCCACCGACATCTCTTATCAAATGAATTGGCAGACGCAACAAAAAAATGAACGAAAGCCACAAATCATATCTTTATTTCCAATGACACCGGTCGAAAGATCTGTTTATGACTGTATTCAGGCCGAAGAAAAAATTAACCTTGACTTATTGGCATTACGCACCCATATCGATGTTTCGGCATTGCTGCCACAACTGATTGAAATGGAATTTAAAGGATATATCAAGAGTTTGCCTGGAAATCAATACAAAACCCTATAAAAAACAAAAGGCGTTCCCGCTGGAACACCTATTTGCTAACCTTAAAATCAAATACTATGAAAAAATCACAATGCAAAAGTAAAGTTTAGTTGGAACCCAACCTCAATCTACAACTAAAAATCACTGGTTTTTATATGAAAAATATGTTTTATAACATAAATTATTACAAAATTGTTACAATACGAATGTAATAAAGCTGTTTAAAAACTGTTGATATGTATCACAATAAAAATGAAAAATAAATTTGGTAGATAACATCTGATATTCGGAATATACAAATGTTTGGTAATCCAAAATTTTAATCTGATTTTTTGAATGAAAATAATGAACACCAAATCACCAGTTTTTTTTCATGGCTTTATTAAAAAATTATCAGCGACAACACTTATCAACAATTGTTTATAAGTTTTTTAATTGACTGATTTATAGATATTCAAATTGTTGATGATTGGTTAATTGTTTTTCTTTTGTGTTTAATAAGTTATTCTGCAAATTTCAAGGCACTTTTTTTTCAACCTTATCAACACCTGTATTTTATTCTTTTATGATTGATTTAAAATTATCCCTAAATAAAAAACATCAATCATACATTGTTCAAAACCTCAAAATTCTTTGCTGACATAAATTCGCCAAGTTGTTTTATGGTTACCTGATATCTGTTCATTGTCCGAAGAAATGGTATTGCGGTCTAAATAGCGGATATCCGATAATCTTACCCCTATTTTCCATAACGACAGTTTGCAATTCAGCAAGATTGACTGATAACCACCTAATCCGTATAAGCCGACACCTGTGACCGATGATCCGACTTCATGTACTGTCAAATACAATTGGGTAGAATAGTTTTGAGTGTCGAAAACCGCTGCATTCCAAGCAATCTGAACATGATTACGCTTATTAAAATTATATTGATAAGAAAAGTCAAGGTATACCATTGTCCCTTTTTGCCATGCATTTTGATGTAACCAAACATGCGCCAAACCTGTTTTCAAATGATATTCGTGTTTCAAGAATTGCAAAGATTCGGTCCGATTTCCGTATTGCCAATAAAATTTGATCCGATGCAGTTGGTTGTCACCCGATTTAGTAGATTGTTTTTTGTGTTTGTATGCGACGAATAACTTATGCGCCAATTGGGTGGAATAAGTCATTTGTATATCAGACTCATGGTTGAATAAAGTGTAATTTGCTTTTTTTACCATGGGTCCGAGTGCGTAAGTGTCCAATTGGATATCCGCTTTCAAATTACGCGAAAACTGAATGCCTAATTGGCTTAAAATACCGTATTCGTCACATCTCTTTGATTTAGTATAGCTATGCGCCTCGGCAGCGGTGTAATATCGGTCGTAGTAACGTGCTGCAAGTTCTAATTGGATATAAGATGACAAGTTTGTCCAAAAACGGTTGACAGTCGCTATATGGGCCGATTGGTTCATGGCCAGTTCGCCAGTAATGAGCCATCTTTTTCCAGTGTACCGATAGTCTGTCGATATATTAAAAGATTGATTCCAGACAGGGTCACTGACTTTTTTTGAAAAATGATACAATCCGGTAATTCCTAAGCGAAACCTTTGTATTTGACAATTGGCGTGTAGTCCCGCCAAAGCTTTTGTGTGATTTGATTTTTGGGCTATTTCTTTTTCAGTACGGTGCAATCCGTATGTATTGTCGTAGGGTAAATAACTTCCAAACGCGTGCAATTCAAATTTTTTACAGTCTAATTCAAAAGCCATTCCTCGCAAATAACCGTATTCGGTGGTTGAGGTATAGGGTTTACAGGTATTTTCGGTGAATATTACTATGGGTGTGCTGCTAAAAAAACTGTTTTCGCGAATCACCAATCCTTGTCCGTAATTGGCTTTATAGTCGCCTATAATCAGTTGATTGATAAAAGACAAACGATTAAATGTAATGTTACCGGAATAGAAATCAACCCCAGGACCGTGTTTAAAATCAAGCGGTTCTCCTTCATCTTGCTCCAAAGTAAGATTGGCTTGTAACAATGGGTGCCTGTATCCATATTTAAGCCATCCGTTTACGGGGATTCCGCCATACAATCCGTTTTCGTATCCAGCTTTGGATTGCAGACATCCTCCGGCGCGCATTTTTATGGTATGTTTTCCAGCGTTGAAATTTGCTGTTTTCCAATTCATTTCGGGATCTTCAATTTCACCGGCAAAAGCAATTTCTGACAACAGACCGGCGCTTTCTTCATCCCAATCCGAAAGATAATACAATTCATACATACTGACGAGCGGCCCGTAGTCAAATCGGTATTCAAGCAATTGTTCGATTTGAATAGGATTCAAAAATGGCAGTAATTCCAATTGTTCTCGATTTGCCGTATTGATATTGAACGAATCCGTTTCATGCGACAACCATTCTTCGAGTTCTTCCATCGGCAGCGTGTCTTCGTCATAACGGTCGAGCAGCCATTGCAATAGGGCCTGCTCTGCCTTTAATGGCGTAGCCAAACACAATAGGCAGGACAAAATAAGGAATATGGCTTGTTTCATCGCAAACAATATCGGATGCCGACTGACGATTGCAGTCCCAGATACAAGTCATATAAAAAACCGATATCGAAACGCCAATGCTCCGAGTGATACCCAAATCCGAAAGCGGGCGACATACGTTTTAGAACATTGACCCCTATCCTTATGTCGAAACCATGTACGGTATATTGCAGTCCCGCATTGAAGCGAAATGGGGCGTACAAGTCTTTTTCAAAAGCTGTTATCGCCCATAACTGTCGATTGAATTTGTAATGGGCGCCTAACTCAAAAATAACTGGCAAGGCATATCGGTTTCCATTGGCATGAATTGTCGAAAAACTGATGTTTCGCACTTGAAAAGCAAGTGTCAGCCGGTTCCATGGTTGTGCCGAAAAGCCTATGTTCAAGATGGGTGCGGCTGCATAGGTAACCCCTGTTTGCAGTAGGTAAAGCTGCAATTCCGAATTCAACGAAAAGCGGTTGTGTATGAAGTATTGGTACGAAAAACCTAAGTTTGATTCATTGAAAACATCATAACCATAATGTTTGGTTATTAAACCAAATTTGCCATATTTTGTCAAAAAGAAACAATTTGCCTGATAGGTAAACAGTTCTTTCACACCATATTGGTTAGCGGCGAAACAACCGAAAGCAATGCTGTCGGAGTTTGACAAAGAAGGATTGGAATGGTAGAAATCGGGACTGGATAAATTGTTGCCGCCGAGCGCCATGGCGTCGGGCGACAAATTTCCGGTCAAGCCAAAAGCGAACAGAGGAGTGCACGCAAGGCACCACACTACTGTGAACAGTAAAGGTTTCATTCGTTCTGAAAAAGACGGTTAGTTAAAATGGTGCGACAAAGATAACGGATTCAGAATAAAATAATGTATTTTTGTCAAAGAATATGAAACGTAATCTCTTCTTTTATATGATTGTCCTGTTCGGATTACTGTCGTTTTCCGTTGATGCTCAGGTATATCGTGAAGACTTGGGTGGATATGTTACGGGTACTGCAATCGACACCAATGGTGATACGATTCCAATGATATATTTGAAGGATTTTGTCAAATATCCGCCGTTCAAAAACAAAAAGGCCGAAAAATTCTATTGGAAAACGGTGCGCGACGTCAAGAAGGTGTACCCTTACGTCAAAATCGTCGGCAAGGAGTACGCCCGCATCCAGCGTTTGGCCGACACCATTCCCGATCCGAAAGAGCGCGAGGCGTATCTCAAGAAGTACGAAAAGGCGCTGCTCAAACAATACGAGCCCACTATGCGCAAATTCACCCTGTCGCAAGGCAAGATGATGATCAAACTCATCGACCGCGAGTGCGACAAGTCGTCTTATTCCATCATCAAGGAAATCCGCGGCGGGTTTGTGGCCTGGTGGTGGCAGGCTTTCGCCAAAATGGTCGGTGCCGACCTGAAGGAAGACTACGACATCGAAAAGAAGGAGAAGGACCGCATCATCGAGCGCGTCATTGAGCTCTACGAAGCCGGATTGTTGTAAATAAAGCGTGTAAAAACACGGATATTCCGAATTTATCCGTACTTTTGCACCCGTTATGTCAATAAAAGCCACTATCATCGCACTGATTGTTTTTATTATGCTGGGTATTGTTACCTGGTACCTGCGGTATTTGCAGGCAAGGAAAAGCAAGAAAACGAAAGTGTCCGATTCGGCCGGTGGTGAATCCAAACCGCGTCCCGAAGGGTGTTGCGGCCAGCACGAAGTATGCGAAAAAGAATCGTTGCTTGCCACCCAAATCAAAGCCGAATATTTCGACGATGAGGAATTGGACGCTTTTATCGGTCGCGAGGGCGACTATACCGACGAAGAAACCGAGCAGTTTGCCGAAGTGCTTTACACGCTTCGCGAAGAAGAGGTGGCACAGTGGCTCAACAGTTTGCAGGTACGAGGAATCCGCTTGCCCGAAAATCTGCGCGATGAGGCGCTGATGATTGTTTCGGAACGCCGCGGTTCCTGATATCCACTTTCCCAATCATTTTTTAACCGGTTATGAACAAATCCACTTATATTGCCAAGACTTTTCAAGGCCTTGAGGGTGTTTTATCTGCAGAGTTGCAGAAAATAGGGGCTACCGACATCAAACCCGGACGCCGTGCAGTCGAATTCAGCGGCGACAAAGCCATGCTCTATAAAGCCAATTTGTGTCTGCGCACGGCATTGCGTATCCTCAAACCCATCGCCACGTTCAGAGCCACAGACCCCGACCAGATCTATGCAAAGGTCAAGCAAATGGCATGGGATAAGTATCTGACCCCGAAATCGTCGTTTCAAATCGAGTCAACCGTATACTCTGACGTGTTTAAGCACTCGCGTTTTGTGGTGTATCGCGTCAAAGACGCCATCGTCGACTATTTTTCGGAAAAAACCGGCACCCGTCCTTCGATCAGTCTGACCAACCCCGACTTGTACCTGAACCTGCATATCGCCAATGACGTATGCACCTTGTCGCTCGACTCAACAGGCGAACCGCTTTTCAAACGCGGATGGCGCGAGGTGCAGTCTGAGGCAAGTATCAACGAAGTGTTGGCGGCTGGTATGCTGCTTTTGGCCGGTTGGGACGGGCAGTGCGATTTTATGGATCCGATGTGCGGCTCTGGCACCATAGCCATCGAAGCGGCTTTGATAGCATCGGGCATTGCACCCGGAATTTTCAGAAGCGGGTTCGCCTTCGAAAAATGGGCGGATTTTGACGCCGATCTGTTTGAGCAACTATACAATGACGATTCGGGAGAACGCGAGTTCAAATACAAGATTTTCGCCTCCGACATCAATCGCGGGGCGGTGGAATACACCAATCGCAACGTAAAACGCGCGGGTTTGTCGAAATACATCGAGGTGAGCCAAGCCGACTTTACAAAGTCTGAAGGATATGCCGAAAAGTTGCTCATTGTTTCGAATCCGCCTTACGGACAGCGTATTGGCGACCATGTCGAGGATTTGTACGCACAGATTGGCACCACGCTCAAACATAAATTTCCGAAAACCGATGCATGGTTGATTTCGTCGAATATCCCGGCATTGCAGCGCATCGGCCTGCGCCCGTCCGACAAAATCGCTCTTTTCAACTCCAATTTGGACTGTGAGTTGCGCCATTACCAGATGTTTGCCGGAAAGATGAACGACTACAAGCGCGAATTGGGCGAACGCGAGAAATCCAATCCGAAATATAGTCCGAAACCTCATTCGAAGTCAGATTCGAAGCATCGGTATTTTAAAAAATAACCGGATCGTATGAACGGCGGTTGCATGAGAACTGCCTCTGATTTGTTGTTGAAAACTTAACTCCTTTGTATTCAACAAAGCATCTTTTTTGTTCAAAATTTTGAAAAGAAAAATTTGTGATATGCCAGCCAATCCTATAATTTTGAAACGATAGAAAATTGTAGAAGAAAAAAGTTAAATTGCTGACTATGAGTTTTGTACATTTACACGTTCACTCGCACTATTCCATACTTGATGGAATGTCAAAAGTTTCGGACCTGGTTGACAAATGCCAGCGCTGCGGCATGCCGGCCATGGCCCTGACCGACCATGGAAACATGTTCGGTATCAAAGACTTTTTGGATTATAGCAACAAGGTAAATGGTAAGTTGAAAAAAGCCGTTAAGGAGAAAAAAGATGAAATAGCAAAACTCGAGGCTGGTGAGCAGACAGATGAGATTGTCAAGCAATTGGCCGAAAAGAAAACGCAACTTGAAGAGTTGCAGCAAAAGGCCGATGCATACAAACCGTTCAAGCCCATTGTGGGTATAGAGGCGTATTGTGCGCATGAGTCACGTTTCAAAGACAAAGACACCTCGCGCGGCTGGCACCTGATCTTGCTGGCCAAAAACATGCAGGGTTACAAAAATTTGTGCAAGCTTTCGTCGTTGGCCTTTATCGAAGGCTTTCACCGCCATGCGCGTATCGACCACGAATTGCTCGAAAAATATCATGAGGGCATCATTTGCTCGAGTGCCTGCCTGGGCGGTGAGATACCGCAAAAAATCATGGCGGGCGATGATGAAGGTGCCCGTCAGTCAATCCAATGGTTCAAAAACTTGTTTGGCGACGATTACTACCTCGAATTGCAGCGGCACAAAATGGAAGGTGTCAATTACGATGAGGTGAATGACATGGGTGTCGACAGCGGCCAGGAAGAGGATCGTTCGCCCGAGTCGGTGTACAAGCGTCAGTGCCAGGTCAACGCCAAACTGTTGGAATATGCCGCCGAATATGGAGTAAAAGTAATCGCCACCAACGATGCCCATTTTGTCGAAAAAGAGCATGGCGAGGCACACGACCGGCTGATTTGTATTTCGACGGCAACCGATGTCAACAGCGAAAAACGCATGCGTTATACACGGCAGGAATGGCTCAAGACACCCGAAGAGATGTCGGAGGTGTTTGCAGATGTGCCCGAGGCCATTACAAACACGCTCGAAATCGCCGATAAGGTAGAGTTTTACAACATTGACCACGATGCGATTATGCCCAAGTTCGACATTCCGGCCGAATTTGGCACCGAGGAGGAATATCGTCAGAAATTCACCGAACAAGAGTTGTTCGACGAATTTACCCGTAACGAAAAAGGCGAGGTGGTGTTGAGTCAGGAAGATGCCGAGGCCAAAGTAAGGAAATTGGGCGGTTACGACCGGTTGTACCGCATCAAGCTCGAGGCCGACTACCTGTCGAAATTGGCATGGGAAGGTGCCTGCAAGCGCTATGGCGACAATCTGACCGACGAACAACGCGAGCGCATTGTCTTCGAATTGCACATCATGAAAACCATGGGTTTTCCCGGATACTTTTTGATTGTGCAGGACTATATCCGTGCGGCGCGGGAGGAACTGGGCGTGAGTGTAGGCCCGGGCCGTGGTTCGGCTGCCGGTTCGGTGGTGGCCTATTGTTTGCGAATAACGGATTTGGATCCGCTCAAGTACGATTTGCTGTTCGAACGTTTCTTGAACCCCGACCGTATATCGCTGCCTGATATCGACGTCGATTTCGACGATGACGGGCGCGAACGTGTGCTCGACTGGGTACGCAAGCGTTACGGTTACGACCATGTGGCGCACATCATCACATACGGAACCATGGCCACCAAGTCGGCTGTGGCCGACGTCGGACGCGTGCAAGGCGTGCCGTTGTCAAAAGTCAACGAAATCAAAAAACTGATTCCCGACAAGTTCCCTGATACGCTCAAAGATCCGGTTTCGGGCAAAACGCCCAAAATGAATCTCAAGAACTGCTTCAAATATATCCCCGAGCTAAATGAGGAGATGAATGGGCAGCACCACGACGAAAATGTGTCCAGTATGCTGCGCTACGCTTCACAACTCGAGGATACCAACCGGCAGATAGGCATTCATGCCTGTGGTGTGATTATAGGTGCCGACGACTTGACCAAGTTTGCGCCGATGTGCACCATCGAAGACAAGGAAACAAAAGACCGGGTGGTGGTTACCCAGTACGACGGTCATGTGGTGGAATCGGTCGGTTTGATCAAGATGGACTTTTTGGGGTTGAAAACCCTGTCGCTGATCAAAGAGGCGTTGGCCAACATCAAGCGGACGACGGGCGAGGACATCGACATCGACAAAATCCCTATCGATGATCCCAAGACATACGAACTATATTCGGCTGGGTCCACAATCGGAACCTTCCAGTTCGAATCGCCGGGTATGCAGAAATATCTGCGCGAGCTGAAACCGTCGAAAATCGAGGACTTGATTGCCATGAACGCCCTGTACCGCCCGGGTCCTTTGGAATACATTCCGGATTTTATCGAGCGCAAACATGGCCGCAAACCCATCGAATACGACATACCGGTCATGGAAAAGTACTTGAAGGACACGTATGGCATTACGGTTTATCAAGAACAGGTGATGCTGCTTTCGCGTCTGTTGGCCGGATTTACCCGTGGCGAGGCCGATAACTTGCGCAAAGCGATGGGCAAGAAAATCTTTGCGATGTTGGAGGTGCTGAAACCAAAATTTATCAATGGAGGCAAAGAACGCGGGCACGACCCCAAGATTCTCGAAAAAATCTGGAAAGACTGGGAAAAATTCGCTTCGTACGCCTTCAACAAGTCGCATGCGGCTTGTTATGCGTGGGTGGCGTACCAAACCGGATACCTGAAGGCGCATTATCCGGCCGAGTACATGGCGGCTAACTTGACGCGTAACAAAGACGATATCAAAGAGATCACCAAGTTTATGGATGAGTGCCGCAATATGGGAATCAAGGTGCTCGGCCCAGATCTCAATAACAGTTACATGAACTTTATGCCCGACAAAGACGGCAATATCCGTGTAGGTTTGGGAGGCATCAAAGGGGTTGGCGAAGGTGCGGTCGAGGCTATTGTAAGCGAACGCGAGAAAAACGGGCCGTATAAGGATGTCTATGATTTCTTCCGACGGATTGACCTATCGGCGTGCAACCGCAAGACCCTCGAGGCACTTGTATATAGCGGAGCATTCGACGAGCTCGACAAGTTTAAGCGCGAACAATACCTGTCGGTCGACGAAAAAGGCCAGACCGGTTTGGCCTTGCTGATACGTTATGGCCAGGCTTCGCAAGAAAGTAGCGGTGGTGGAGGCCTGTTTGCCGATTTGTCGTTGGAAGACGTTGAGACGGTTGACATCTCAAAACCCAAATTGCCCGCCTGCCCCAATTGGACGTACTTCCATAAACTCAAAATGGAGAAGGAAGTGATTGGTATCTATCTGACCGGCCACCCGCTCGACGATTTCATGTGCGAGATGATGATGTGTTCCATCAGCACATCCCAGCTGAAAGAAATGAAAGAGAACCTCAACCCATACATAGGCACCAGCTTTACGGTGGGAGGTCTGGTGAGCGACATCAAAAAAGGAGTTACGCGTACCAAAAACGAGCCGTATACGACGTTTATGCTCGAGGATTATGAGGATAAAGTCGATTTTGCGCTGTTTGGCGATCAAGACAAGCAGTTCGGAAACATGTTGGGCAATGAATATTTTGTGATGATAACGGGAGAGGTGTATGATTCTTTTGCCCAGTACCGGAGGGGCAATTCGCCCAACGACAAGGTGAACGGTCGCATCCGCATCAAAAAAATTGACCTGTTGTCGTCTATCAAGATGAAGCCGAAAGTGCTGAAGCTGGCAATGGAAATTACGGATTTGGATGAGGACTTTGTTTCCGAATTACAAGAATTCAAGGAACCGCAACCCAATTATCCGGAGTCTGACTTGCGTTTGTCATTGTCGGACGGAGTCTCTTGGTTAAATATGACCGCCAAAAAACCAGTTTACATCTTACCCGAATTGATCAGATTTCTTAGGGCGGTACAAGAAAAGGGAAAATTGCAGTTTTCTGTTGAAAACAAAAGTGACATTGATTTGTAAGATGTACAAAGATTCGCTACATTTGTCATTACAAACAAGCAATTACTAACAAACAAAAATAACAGTTATGGCAGCACAATTTACAGATGCTAATTTTGACGAGTTGCTGAAGAGCAACCGTTTGGTCGTGGCCGATTTTTGGGCAGAGTGGTGCGGTCCTTGCCGCATGGTAGGTCCGATTATCGAAGAGTTGGCCGAAGCGTATAAAGACAAGGTGCTTATCGGCAAGGTTGACGTGGACGAAAACAACGACCTGGCCGCCCGTTACGGCATTCGCAACATTCCGACCGTCTTGTTCTTCAAAGACGGCCAGCTGGTCGACAAACAGGTAGGCGCCGGGCCCCGTCCGATGTTCGAGGCCAAAATCAACGCCTTGCTGTAACGCAATGTTGTATATACGCGATTAATCGCATATATATTCGAAAAAACACCCATCGGCACGGATTGTCGGTGGGGTTTTTGTATACATCCAACACGTGGGTTTCGTGCTGAGCACTTCACCCACGCCTAAACCCTGGTCGCCCCTACGGGGCTTCCAAAATATCTTCTATACCATTAGCACCCATCTCCACAGTGGAGAGGGGCCGGGGGTGAGGTCAGTAAACCGCACGCCAAATATTTTAACAGTTAAGTGTTAATTTTTCGAAAGAAAATGAACAACTAAAATGTTAAAATCGTACATTTGCTTTTACAAAACTGATGCATGAAGGTAAAAACCATTTTCATATTGGCGGCATTGATGACCTTGACCCTGGGTGGGTTGTTGTTGTCGCAATTGCGTTTTTTCAGCGAATTCGTAGAGTTGACCGAAAAAACCTTCGATATGAATGTGTTGCGAAGTATGCACCAATGTCTGCACAACGGCGAAAAGTCGGATATGTGCGATACTACTGGCAATGCATATCAGATTGAGCACGAGCTGTCGCTCGAATTGGCATCGAGCGGCATCAATACACCTTTCGAATTTGCCGTAATCGGACGCGATGGTCAGACGCTTTGCACCAATAGCGCCGACAGCGTTTTTGAACAACAAGGCGGTTTCTATTCAATTCTGTTGCCGCCAATGCCACACAAGCCCAATCAAGGGACCGATAGTCTGCTGTGTACGAAAGCCAGTTATCCCGAGGTGTTGCCCGAACCGATGCGTTGCGAAAAGCCTTTTTTCGATGCAAAGTTCCTGCGGGTGTATTTGCCCGATAAGGACGCCTATATCAAAGTGCAAATCCGCCCGTTGTGGACGATTACGATTGTAATCAACATCATATTGCTGCTCATTTTTATAGTCGCTATTTGCCTGATGGTTCGTCAGCGTCGCATGGCTGAAGAGAAAACCGACTTCATGAGCAATATGACGCATGAGTTTCAAACACCGATCGCTTCCATTTCGTTAGCCGGGCAGATGCTGACCGACCCTCAAATCGCCAAAAAGCCCGAGTTGCTAAACAGCACCTCCACGGTGATTCGTGAGGAGACCGAACGGTTGAGATTTCTTGTCGAAAAGGTTTTGCAGACGTCGCTCTTCGATGGCGGCCGCCCGATGTTGAACTTTGAGGACT
Source organism: Paludibacteraceae bacterium (assembly GCA_017614195.1). GTDB lineage: Bacteria > Bacteroidota > Bacteroidia > Bacteroidales > Paludibacteraceae > Enterocola. Next base: position 3,880 of record JAGACJ010000087.1, on the reverse strand, counting down.
GTGATATCAACCAGTTGGTTGAGTCTGTAGTGCAGAAATTCATGTTCAAGGTTCGCAGCCGTGGTGGGCAGATCAGCACACAGCTGGCCGCCAACGACAGCATGGTGATGGTTGACGAACTGCAGATTTCAAATGTGCTGTTCAACCTCTTGGACAATTCGGTCAAGTATGCGAAAACCGACGAGCCATTGAAATTGCAGGTTCGTACAAGTAATGCTGATAACCAGGTGATTGTCGAAATTGAAGATAACGGCATTGGCATTCCCAAGGAAAATATCAACCGGGTATTCAAGAAATTTTACCGCATACATACAGGCAATGTACACAATGTCAGAGGGTTCGGCCTCGGCTTGGCTTATGTCAAGGGCATGGTCGAAAAACATGGCGGTACGATTAAAGTGGAAAGTGAACTGAATAAAGGAACAAAAATTATTATAACTTTACCGACAATTAAATAGTACATTATGAAGGACGAAAAAGTAAAAGTGCTTCTTTGTGAAGACGATGAAAATTTAGGTATGTTGCTTCGCGAATACTTGCAGGTCAAAGGGTACGACACCGATTTGATGCCTGACGGAGAAGAAGGTTACACGGCCTTTATGAACGGTCGTTATGATGTATGTATTCTCGATGTGATGATGCCGAAAAAAGACGGTTTCACCCTGGCACAGGAAATCCGCGCGGTTAACACCGAAGTTCCCATTTTGTTTTTGACGGCAAAATCCATGCAAGAAGATATCGTCGAGGGATTCAAAATCGGTGGCGACGACTACATTACCAAACCTTTCAGCATGGAAGTGTTGTCATCGCGTATCGAAGCCATTCTGCGTCGCGTGCGCACCCGCCGGCTTAAAGAGAAAGTGGTGTATGAACTGGGTCGCTTTACGTTCGATTCGCAAAAGCAGGTGCTTACCATTGGCGGTGTGTCCAAGAAACTGACGACCAAAGAATCGGAGCTGTTGTCGCTGCTTTGCGCCAACGCCAACGACATCTTGGAACGCAACTACACCCTCAAAACCATCTGGATAGACGACAACTACTTCAACGCACGTTCGATGGACGTGTACATCACCAAGCTGCGCAAATTGTTGAAAGACGATCCCGCCATTCAGATTATCAATATCCATGGTAAGGGATATAAACTGATCGTTCCCGAAACGGCAGAATGACCCGGCAGCTGGTTGTATCGGTTTTAGTGGCTTTGGCGCTGTGTTCATGCGGCGTCAAGGCGCGTATTGCCAAAGGCGACCGTCAGTTCGCCGTGGGCGAGTATTACCGTGCGGCCGAGACTTACAAGGGGGCGTATGGGTCGGTACCCAACAAAAACAAACGGCTTAAGGCCGAAGTGGCCTACAAGATAGGCAATGCCAACCGTTTGATAGAACAAAACCGGCGTAGCGAGACGGCATACAAAAACGCGGTGCGTCTCGGTTGCAAAGACACCATGCTGTATTACTACTACGGCGAGGTTTTGCGCCAAGGAGGCAAATATGCCGAAGCGCTCAAGATGTATGAGCAATTCGAAAAACTGATGCCTAACAGCCGTTTGGCCGAAAACGGTATCCAGTCGTGCCGTCTGGCTACCACTGATTTGAAAACCCCCACCCGTTACGAGGTGAAGAAAGAACCGTCTTTCACTTCGCGGTTTTCAGAGTTTTGTCCGGCATTCGGTTCGGCCGATGGCGATGTGCTCTATTTCAATTCGACTCGCGGAGGCGGCAAAAAGGCCAAGACCAGCAGGATAACGGGCCAGCGTACCAATGACATTTACGTGGCGCGCACCAATGTGCAGGGAGAGTGGGAAGACCCCGAGCCGATCGAGGGCGAAATCAACACCGAGTTTGATGAGGGCGCCTGCAGTTTTTCGGCCGATGGACAAGAGTTGTTTTACACCATCAGCAAGGTATCGAAAGAAGAAGCACTCGGCACCGCCATTTACTGTTCGAAACGCAGCGGCGGGGCATGGACCGAGCCGCAAATCGTGCGTGTGGTGAAAGATTCGACCATCAACGTAGCGCACCCGGCCTTATCGACCGACGGCCGCTACTTGTATTTTGTGTCGGACATGAAGGGGGGAGTTGGCGGCAAGGATATCTGGCGTTGCGAGCGTTTGGGCGAAGGATGGGGCGAACCCGAGAATTTGGGTCACGACATTAACACCCCGGCCGATGAGATGTTCCCTTATTTCAGGGCCGACGGCACGTTTTATTTTTGTTCCGACGGCCATCCCGGGCTGGGAGGTCTCGACATTTTCCGCGCCGAGCCGATGCGCAAGCTTTATGCCGAACAGCGCGACCGCTGGGAAGTCATCAATCTTGGCGTTCCGATTAACTCGCCGTCCGACGATTTCGGCATTACCTTTGCCGGCAGTCAGGAGCGCGGCTATTTTTCGTCGAACCGTGGTGACCGCAAATACTATGACCACCTGTGGTCGTTTGCCATACCGGTGCTGACCTTCTCGATCGAAGGCGTGGTGACCGACACCAAAGGCGAGCCCCTTGGCGACGCCGTTTTGCGCATCGTGGGCGACAATGGGGTCATCGGTACGGTCAAGACCAAAAAGAACGGCACGTATAGTTATCCTGTCGATGCCAATACCAATTATGTGCTGCTGGCTACCTGTCGCGGATTTCTTAACAGCAAAGAAACGTTGCAGTTGGGCGATTTGCAGAAAAGCGCCAATTTCCTCCGCGATTTTCAACTGGCCTCTGTGACCAAGCCGGTTAAGATGAACAATATTTTCTACGAGTTTGGTTCGGCCGAGCTTACTCCCGAGTCATCTGCAGGGCTCGACGATTTGGTCAAATTGCTCAACGACAACCCGAACATCACCATCGAGATTGGGGCGCACACCGACTATGTGGGTACCGATGCGGCCAACAACGCCTTGTCGCTTGCACGTGCCCAATCTGTTGTCAAATATTTGTTGGCCAAGGGGATAGACCCCGAGCGGCTAACGGCGAAGGGGTATGGCAAAACGCAGCCTGTGGTGGTCGACCGGCCGCTTGTCAAACAGTATCGTTTCCTCAAAGTGGGTACCGAACTCACCGAAGAATATATCAAAAAACTGCCGGCCCAGAATCAGGAGGTTTGCAACCAGATAAACCGGCGTACCGAATTCAAGGTGCTTAAAACGACTTACAAAATGTATTGAAATATGAAACAATATCTCGACTTGCTCAACCGTGTACTTGCCGAAGGGGTTCGCAAAGAGGACCGCACCGGCACTGGCACAATCAGTGTTTTCGGGCATCAGATGCGCTTTAACATGCAAGACGGTTTTCCGTTGCTGACGACCAAAAAACTTCACCTCAAATCCATTATATACGAGTTGTTGTGGTTTTTGGCCGGCGACACCAATGTAAAGTATCTGCAAGACAACGGGGTGCGTATATGGAACGAGTGGGCCGACCCCGATGGCAGTCTGGGGCATATCTATGGTTACCAATGGCGCAGCTGGCCCGATTACTATGGTGGTTATATCGACCAGATCAGCCAGGCGGTTGACATGATCAAAAATAACCCCGACTCGCGCCGCATCATAGTCAGTTCGTGGAATGTGGCCGATCTCGATAACATGAACCTGCCTCCTTGTCATGCTTTCTTCCAGTTTTATGTGGCCAACGGCAAGTTGAGTCTGCAGTTGTACCAACGTAGTGCCGACATCTTCCTGGGTGTGCCGTTCAATATTGCTTCGTACGCGCTTTTGCTCAAGATGATGGCGCAGGTCTGTGGGCTTGAGGAGGGTGATTTTGTACATACTTTGGGCGATGCGCACATCTATCTCAACCACCTCGATCAGGTGCACGAGCAGCTGTCGCGCGAGCCGCGTGCATTGCCTACGATGCAGATTAACCCTGATGTAAAGAATATCTTTGAT
>JAGACJ010000086.1 GCA_017614195.1 Paludibacteraceae bacterium | reverse complement strand
GTCGTCATATGCTGCTTCGGAGGCATCGTTCAATTCGAGCTTCCACGGAATTCGGACATGGAAGCTAGCAGCACGTACTCGACAGTTGAATGGATTGAACCAAGCGTTATATGGAAAATTCACAGACTTTTCCTTGAATTTGGCAGGTACGTCGGTCCGACTTTCTTTCGCTTACGAGATGCTCAGCATCGGAATTCTTCTCTTTGCGTTGGCTTATGGTGTTTACGGGTATTTTGCAAGTTCGTTGACGCTGGGGGGGGTGACATCAATCATTGGACTGATTTCTATCTTGATGCCTTCCATTGTTGAACTGGCCGTCATCCCTTTTCGTTGGTCGGAAGCACGTGTAGCATTGGATCGTGTTTCCGAATTACTTGAGGAAGTCCCACTCGGAGCAGTATCTGATACGATGTTGGGACCTATTCGTATGATAGATTTTGAAAAAGTATCGTATGGATATGGGGCGGATTCAATCATGCTGCAGGATATCTCCCTACATATAGAAAGCGGTGTCTTGTTTGGGTTGACAGGGGAATCAGGTTCTGGCAAGTCCACCCTTTGCAAATTGTTGGAACGGTCCTACACGCCTTGTTCCGGCTCGTATATGGTAAATGGCATTCCAGCAGGAAATTTCGCGCCAGAAACATGGGCTGCTAGGGTGGCTGTGGTGGCGCAGGATGTGTACATTCTGAACGGTTCTTTGTTGGAAAATATTTGTCTACTTGTCGACAGTGTTCAAGAAGCAGAACGGGCGGTAGAACTTTGCAGGAGATATGATTTTGAACGATTCTTCCAGCGTTTTCCGCAAGGGTATGCAACCTTATTGGGAGAGTCGGGTCGGAAACTTTCGGGTGGGGAAAAACAACTCATTGCGCTGGCACGCGCCTTGGTCTGCCAACCCGACTTCCTAATTTTGGATGAACCTACAGCTTCTATGGATCCGGGTATGGAACAGTTCGTTATGAATTTGCTGACGGAATATAAGCGGAACTCCATCGTGTTGATGGTTTCGCATAAATCACCCTTGTTGCTCAAATATGCAGACTATGCCGGTGTTCTGGAGAACGGACGTTTGGTGTGCGTCGGTACTCCCGCCGACTTGGTGTCCAGTGACAATTTTTTCTCCCGTTTTTTGCAGCAATAGTCTCAGGGGCTTAGACACCCATGGTAGGGCCTATTATCAACAAGAATGTATTTTTGCGTTCTTTGATTTTTTATTGCTGCCAAGAGCAATGTGGTGGAAAATTTTGACACTTTAGGTATCAAAACTTTCTACATTGGGCGTTACTTTTTGTTCCATTAACTTTAGGACGATTAAATACGTCCATTTGCTTCCTTTTGTTGGAGTTGTAGGGGGGCGAGGCAACATCATCGTTGGATTCTATCTCTGAAAGATATGTTCAACAAGTTGTACAATCGTTGAAACAAGACGGGAAACCGTAATAGTCATAGCACATCGGTTGAGTACTGTTCGTGGTGCAGATTCGATTGTGGTGATGAGTCAGGGTAAAGTCGCCGAGATTGGTAGGTTTAACCTACTTATGCAACGACAGGGAGAATTCTATCGGTTGTGGTCGGTACAACACGACGGATAGCAACTACCGCCTCTTACTCGTAATGAATGGCGTCGATGGGGTCGAGGCGGGCGGCTTTCTTGGCGGGATACCATCCGAAAAAGACGCCGGTGGCGGTGCAGACGGCAAAGGCTAAAATCACAGACGAAGCCTGTACAGTACTGTTCCAGTGTACCAGGTTCGTCAGCACCCAAGCCGACAAAAATCCTAATAAGATGCCGATGACACCGCCGGTAACACTGATCACCACCGATTCGATCAGGAACTGTAGCAGAATGTGCCGCTCTTTGGCACCGACTGCCATGCGCAGACCGATTTCCTTGGTGCGTTCGGTCACCGAGACAAACATGATGTTCATGATGCCGATGCCGCCTACGAGCAGCGAGATACCGGCAATGCAAGCCAGTAGAATCGTCAATACATTGGTGGTCGAACTGATGGTTGATATGAGTTCTTCCATCGAACGGATGCTGAAGTCGTCGTCTTCGGGGTTTGTTATGTGGTGGTTTCGGCGCAGGATTTCTGTAATTTCTTCGGTCGCTGCCTGGCTTTCAGATTCAGACTTGGCGGATGCCAGCATGCTTTGGTAATAGTTGATGGCCAAAATGCGCTTTTGTACGGTGGTATAGGGAACCAAAACCACGTCATCCTGGTCCTGTCCCATGCTGTTGGTGCCTTTCGCTTCCAAGACTCCGATGACAGTCATCGGAATGTTTTTGAACCGGAACACCTGGCCAACTGGGTCAGTTACCCCCGGAAAAATATTGTCGGCAACGGTTTTTCCGATAACAGCCACTTTGGCCGACACCTTGATTTGGTGCTCGTTGAACATGTTGCCAGATTTGATTCTGAGACATTTGATGGTCAGATAGTCGGAATTTACACCATATAGTGTACTGGGGGCGTTGTTCACACCGTTGATCAGTTGTCCGCTGGCAGTCAGTTGCGGCGTGATGGCGGCAATGTGCACGCATTCTTTTTTCAACGACTCGTAATCGGCCGGTTTGAGCGACTGCTGGTCAGAGGCGTTTTGCCGGACACCGCCCATCATACCCATATTCGGGTGTATCATGATAATGTTTGAGCCCATCTCCGACAGTTGGCTGCGGATGCTTTCTTTGGAACCTTGTCCGAGGGCCAGCATGGTAATGACCGACCACACGCCGATAATCATGCCCAGCATCGTCAGAAAACTGCGCATTTTGTTGCTCACGATGGCACGCAGTGCAATGTAAAACAGGTTCCAGTAGTTCATGTCAGTTGATTTTGGGTAAAGTTGCCAGCGTTTCGGAGGCCGATTTGATATGCGTGTTCCGGGAGTCTTCGATCACCTGTCCGTCGCGCAATACGATGGTGCGGCTGCTATAGGCCGACAGTTCGGGGTTGTGGGTGACAAAAACAATGGTCTTGCCCGATTGGTGTAATTTTTGGAACAACGTCAGAATTTCGAACGAAGTGTGGGTGTCGAGGTTACCGGTAGCCTCGTCGGCCAGTAGCATGACTGGTTCGTTGACAAGGGCGCGGGCAATCGCCACCCGCTGTTGCTGACCACCCGACATCTGGTTCGAAAAGTGCGTCATGCGGTTTTCGAGTCCCACTTCGACGAGGGCTTTGCGAGCCATTTCTTTGCGTTGCGATGCGGTGTACTTGCGGTTATAAAGCAGCGGCAGCTCCACGTTGTCGAGCGCTGTAGTGCGCGACAGCAGATTGTATGACTGAAAGATAAACCCAATCTTGTTGTTGCGTACTTCGGCGCGTCGGTTCTTGTTCATCTCGCGTACGGCAAGACCGTCGAGCAAATAGTCGCCGGAGGTGGGGGTGTCAAGGCATCCCAAAATGTTGAGCAGAGTGGATTTTCCCGATCCGCTGGTGCCCATGATGGTGACAAACTCGCCTTCCTCGATGGCGAAGCTGACCCCGCGCAGGGCATGCACCACTTCGTCGCCGACAACGAAATCGCGTGTCAAATTCCTAACTTCGATGATCGTTTTGGTCATGGCGGTCTATTTGCGATTCCGGCCCCCGGGGCGTTTGGGCGTAAACGGGTTGCTGTTGTTGATGGCTTTTGCCTTAGGAGCGTCTAATGCCTCGGTTTGGGCGGTTACCACCGTATCTCCCACTTGTACACCCGACTTGATTTCAGTCCGAATGCCGTTGGTCAAACCGGCTTCGACTGCTACTGGGTGGATGTGTCCGTTTGCTTTGACGAAAACTTTCTTGCTTCCTTCGGGAATACGATGCCGCGGGGCAGCCTCGGCCGAGTCCTGCGGTGCCGGAGGTTCGGGCAATTGGGGCGTAAATGTCAGAGCCTTGACAGGTACGGTCAGCACATCGTACGCAGCTTCAGTAATGATGGTGATGTTGGCCGTAAGTCCGGGTTTCAACTTCAGTTCCTCGTTGGGTGCGGTAATGACCACTTCATACGTTACGACGTTAGAGGTCGTGGTGGCTTGCAGACGCACTTGCGTCACACTTCCCTCAAAGGTCTCGTCGGGGTAGGCATCAACGGTAAAGGTTACCTTTTGGCCTTCCTTCACGGTTCCTATGTCGGCTTCGTCCACATTGGCGATGACCCGCATTTTTTTTAGGTCTTGCGCGATTTTGAACAGTGTCGGCGTGTTGAAACTTGCCGCTACGGTCTGGCCGGCTTCAACCGCCTTGTAAAGCACTACGCCGTCAATGGGGGCATAGATGGTGGCGTAACTCAGGTTTTTCTTGACGCGCGAGTAGTCGGCTTCGGCTTTGGTCATCGCGGCACGGGCCTTGTCGTAGCTGTATTGGGCCTGTTCCATGTCGCTTTCGGCGATAACGCCGTTCTCGTACAGATCTTTGGTGCGCTTGTAGTTGGCCTCCTGATACACCAGTTCGGCTTTGCACGATGCCAGATTGGCCGAGCTTGACTTGAGTTCCGCTTCGAGCGTGGTGCGGTCCAGTTCTGCAATGACTTGTCCGGCTTTGACGGTGCTGTTGTAGTCCACGTATATTTTTTCGATGATGCCCGACACTTGGGTGCCGACTTCAACGCAGTTGACAGGTTCGACCGTACCGGTCGAGGTTACGCTGTTGATCACGTTGCCCCGCTCCACAACGGCGGTTTCGAACGCTGCGTCAAATTCGTTTTGACGGTCTTTGTCGCTGCTGCAGGCACATAGAGTTATAAGCGCAAGGCAGAAAATGTCTGATTTCCGATTCATTGTATTGTCGTTTTATTTGGCTCCCACATGGATGGGGTAATCTTGTATCACATTGAGCAGTTGCAGACTGATTACTGCCTCGTAGCGGCTGCGCATCAGGGCGTCCTGGGCGCTGATGAGTGTTTGGCGTGCGGTAAGCAGTTCAACGGTGTTGCGCATTCCGGCTTTGTGCTGTTCCGAAATCTGCCGGTAGCTTTCTTCGGCCGAAGCGAGTTTCTGTTTGGCGGCAACGTAGTTGGCTTGTGCCGACTCGGTGTCGATATACAGCGACTCTACGTATGTGGCGATGTTTTTGACGGCTTGGTCGTAGGCTATCTGACTTTGTTCTTCTGCTATTTTGGCTTTATTGACGGCTGTGCGCGTTTGCCTGCGGTTGTAGATGGGAATATTGATTCCCAAATTGACCGAAGGTCCCAGACTGCCGACAAATTGGTCGCCCAACGATTCGTCGGGCAGACGCAAGGTGTTGTAGCTGCCCCCGATATTGGCGCCTAAGGTAACGGTCGGGTACCAGCCCGAGCGGGCGGATTTGATGTTCATCTCGGCGGTTTGTAGGTCCATCTTCGCCTGCTTGATTTGTGGCATGACTTCCATGGAGCGGTTGTACACGTCCATCATGTCGGGCAGTTGCACCATGATTTCCAATTCGCTGATGTCCGGAGTCTCCACGTCAAAATCACGGTCAATCTCCAACTCCAGTTGGTGCTTGAGGTTCATGACCGAGGTACGGAGGGCGTTGCGGTTGGCAATCAGGCTGTATTGGTCCTGACTCCATTGCGCCTCAACCTGTGCCAGTTCGCTTTTCGAAATCTTTCCTGCCTTGTGGAGCAGTTTGGTGCGCTCGAGGTCAGCCTCGGCAAGCTCCATATTGTGCTCGCTGGTCTGCAGCGCCTCGTGTGCGTAAAGCACTTGCAGGTAGAGTTTCAGAATGTTCATTTCCAACTCTTTTTGCGATGACAGCAGTCCCAATTTCTTGCTCTCAACGGTCATCGCCGCCATTTTCTTGGAATAGCACATCTGACCTCCGTCAATCAGCGTCATGTTCATGCCTACGTTGTAGTTGGCGCTATAAGCGAACTGACCGTCTCTGAAGAGCGGACTATAGCTCAGCGCCTGAGTCGAACTGGCCGATATCGACGGTGCAAACGCAGCTTTCGATTGTTTCAGGTCTTCTTCGGCGCTTTCGATGCCAAGGGTCGCCTGTCGGATGGACAGGTTCTGTTGTCTTGCATGGTCGAGGCATTTTTCCAATGTCCATGTTTCGGCGCACACTTGAGCCGTTGCCGCTAACATACAGGCCAGACAGACGATGTTTTTTATTTTAGAGCAATTCATACTGCAAATATAGGGCATAATGATGCTTGATGTTTCTGGGCGTGGTACAAAAAAACTTAATTTGTGTCTGACACGTCTTTTTGCACTACGTTGTTCATCCGATAGAGCCATCGTGCCAGCAGCGCGCCGGCAATGTTGTGCCATACGCTGAAGATGGCGCCCGGTACGGTAGCCATGGCCATGTCGCTGAAATGCTGCTTGGCCAGGGCGCAGGCCAGACCGCTGTTTTGCATGCCCACTTCGATGCAGATGGCACTGGACTGGGGCTTGTTGAGCCTTATCAAATGTGCCACCCCATATCCGAGGGCGAATCCAAGCAAGTTGTGCAAGACGACGATGGCGATGACCAGCAACCCCGATTGCATTAGAGCTCCGGCGTTGGCCGAAACCACTGCCATCACGATAGTGGCGATGACCAATGACGAGAAAGCTGGCAGATAGTCGCGTACCGATTGTGTGACGCGTGGCAGAAAATGCTGAATGGCCAGTCCGATGGCAATTGGCAGAATCACCACTTCGACGATCGAAAGCAACATGCCCCAAATGTCCACTTCGACCAACGTACCGGCATACAGCCATACAAGCAGCGGAGTGAGCAGTGGCGCCAGCAGGGTGGACAGGGTGGTCATGCCGACCGATAGGGCCAAATCACCCCCCGACAGGTAGGTGATGACGTTACTCGCCGTACCACCGGGGCAGCACCCTACCAAGATGACGCCCACCGCCAGTTCGCGTGGCAGGTCGAAGGCTTGGCAAAGTCCCCATGCCAATAGGGGCATAATGACAAATTGCGCCGCGCTTCCGATCAGGATGTCGCGCGGGCGGGTCAAGACGAGTTTGAAATCAGCGGCCTGCAACGTCATTCCCATGCCAAACATCACTACGCCGAGCAGCGGACTGATCCACGAGGTGCGGATATGGGCGAACGTACCTGGCCATACCATAGCGGCGACTGCCCCGATCAGGACAATCACTGCCATATATTTGGTGATGAGGTTGCAGAGCTTGAGCATGGCGCCTTCTCCGATTCCTTTATTTCTGGAAGCAGGCGATTTTTTTCATCGCTATGAAGACGAACCAGTCGGGCAGGTGCTTGATCATCGGCACGAACAGGTGGTTGAGTAGTCCCGGCATGGCTTGTTTCTTGCCCTTGAACATCTTTTTGAGGGCGATGCGCACCAGTTTTTCGGGCGGCATGGACACGTGGATCGCCACCGCCAGTTTGCGCAGGTTGGGGGCCAAGCCGTACAAGCCGGTGTCGATGGCGCCTGGCGTGATGGCGGTTACCGTCACGCCGTGGGGTTTCAGCTCGTACCACATCGACTTGCTGAAGTTGAGGATGTAGGCCTTCGAGGCATTGTAGCATTGGATGCCCGGCATGGCCATCCAGGCCGACATCGAACTCATGTTGAGGATGCGGCCGTGCCCGCGTTTCTTCATTTCGGCACCGAACAGACGGGTCATATTGGTGACAGTGCGGATGTGCAGGTGTAGCATCAGGTTGACGCGGCCTTCCGACGTCTGGGTCAAATCGTTGAAGAAGAACACGCCCGCATTGTTGATGAGGACTTCGATTTCAATGCCGTTCTCCTGACAATAGGCGAATAGTTCGTTGGGGGCCTCTTCGGTGGCCAGGTCTTTATAGATGGCGATGGTCTTGACACCGTATTTGGCGGCGATGTCATCGGCGGTTTCCTGAATTTCTTTCTCTTGGTTGCTAACCAGAACGAGGTCGTAGTGATAATACGAGGCCAGCCGGTGGGCGTACATCAGGCCGATTCCCGAACTGGCTCCTGTAACAAGTGCGTACATAAATTGCTGTTTAATAAATTAGTACGCAAAAGTAATAAAAATTTATGCGGCTAAGGACTTTCTGACAGCAAAAACTGCTTTTCTGACAGACAAATTTCTGTATAGGGTTTATATTGCACAAAATAACACTAACTTTGCGATAGAATTTAAGTAAGGAAATAACAGCTATGGCACAAGTGACTTCTCGTGAAAAACAGATTACCCGGACCAGTGTGGTCGGAATTGCAACAAATATACTGCTGGCATCGTTCAAGGCCTTCGTCGGACTAGTCTCCAACTCGATTGCCATTCTGCTCGATGCGGTCAACAACTTGAGCGACGCGCTTTCGTCTGTCATCACCATCGTGGGTATCCGTCTGGCGCATCGCAAACCCGACAAAACGCATCCGTTCGGTTATGGACGCATCGAATATTTCAGCGCCATATTGATTGCCGGGCTGGTGTTTGCTGCCGGCGCGACCTCGCTTATCGAATCGGTCAAAAAGATTATTCATCCTGTCGAACCCGACTATTCGATGGTTGCCGTGGTGATTGTCAGTGTCGCTATTGTTACGAAAATCTTGTTGGGTCGCTACGTAAAGCGTAAAGGAGAGCAACTCAGTTCGGATGCGCTTGTGGCTTCGGGGGCCGACGCCTTGTTCGATGCCATTATCTCGGCTTCGACGCTTGTCGGCATTGCAATCACTTGGTTTTTCGGCATTGTCGTTGACGGGTATATCGGTGCCATTATCTCCGTATTTATTCTCAAGTCTGGTATCGAGCTTTTTATGCAGCCGATGAGTCAGATCTTGGGAGTACGCTCCAACAGCGAAACCACCCGGAGCATCAAGGCTGACATTTGCGCCACCGAGGGGGTGATTGGCGCGTACGACCTCGTGTTGCACAATTATGGTCCTGACAGGGCTATCGGCTCGGTGCACATCGAAGTGGACTCCCGTATGAGCGCATACGATATCCACGTGCTTTCGAAACAGATTCAGCGCAAAATTGTAGGCAAATACGGTGTGTTCCTCACCATCGGTGTCTATGCGGTGGACTGCCACAACGAGGCCTTGGGCAAGATACAGCAGAATATTCGCGAGGCTGTGATGCTGTTCGACGGCATTCTGCAGGTGCATGGCATTTTGATAGACAGCACCGCCAAGGTGATTTCGTTCGATGCGGTCGTTGACTTCAAAGTTGCCGACAAGGCTGCGCTACGCCAGCAACTGACCGACCGCATTCTTGCCGACTATAGCGACTATACCGTCGAAATCAATTTCGATATCGACTACAGCGACTGAAAAACGGAGTTTATCGTTTCCGATGCTTTCTTTGGCTTGGGCTTCCAGCTTGGCAATCTCCTTCATGAGGTTTTGCGGAATCTTCTCGCCGTCGCGCAATACGCATTCGTGGCATTTCATTTCCTTGGTGTACATGCGGCCCACGCAGTAGTTGCTGCGGCCGCAGCCGGCGTGGTAGTGCGGGTTTTGCTCCACATGCTTCACAAAATCGGGGTCTTTGATGAGCACATGGGCGATTTGGAACAGCTCGAAGCCTTCGTCCATAATCTGTTGGCAGTTGTCGCCCGACTGCACGCCACCCACATAGATTAAAGGCACATCCTTGATTTCTTGTTGGAAACGTTTGGCCTTTTCCATAAAGTAGAGTTCCTTGAACGGAACGGTCGGGATCATGATGCGGCCGGCTCCGCAGTTGAGCGCGCCTTTGAGCCACCAGAAGCTCTTCATCGGCATGTAGTGGGCGAGGGTTTTGATGGGCATGGCGCCGCCGAGGATGGTCATGGGCGAGGCGCT
>JAGACJ010000085.1 GCA_017614195.1 Paludibacteraceae bacterium | reverse complement strand
TCCCCTTCGTTTGCCGTGGCGCTGCAAAAACACAATGCACAATATTCACCGATAACGGTGCATCATTTCACCAAATCGCACGACAGGTTTCTGATTATTGACGACGATGTGTATCATATCGGTGCGTCCATCAAGGATTTGGGAAAGAAATGGTTTGCCTTCTGCAAAATGCAAATGACGGCGAAGGAAATATTGCAACGATTGTAACCTTCCTCTCTCCATATTGGAGAGGGGTCAGGGGTGAGGTCTGATGCCATAATGGAGCGGGGTTGAAGGTCTATGGTACAAAGACACGCAATGCGTGCGCGATGACCTTGATGTCGAGCGTGTGGTCCGATAAGGCGATGGGGTCGCCGTCGAGATGGAAGGCCGCGTCATCGGGCAGATCCAGATGAACCGACCGGCACGACAGGCATTCGACCCCCTTCATTTTGTCGATGCGTTTGGTAAACAGCGAAACTGCTAGTTGGAGGGCGCCGAATAGCGATATGGGCGGGATGACGGTGACAATCAGCCGGCCGTTGTCGGGGCTGGCGAGCGGGGCGATGTAGGCATGATTGCCGTATTGGCTGATATTGGCGATGTTGAGCAGGAACACCTGCCGCTGAAGACGAGTGCCGTCTTCGAGTAAAAGCGTGCAGTTGAGGGCTTTGCGATGCGCGAAGCAGTGCAGGCTGGTGCGAATGTAACTGAGCAGCCCGCGCAAATGGCTGTCGGCGAACCGTTGGCTGACATCGGCGTCGAAGCCCGTGCCGCAGGTGCAGTAGAACAATTGGCCGTCGGCGCTGCCGCAATCGATTTCGCGGACTTTGCCCCGACAGAGAATGTCGGCCATGCAGGTGGCGTCGTGGCCAACGATGCCCAACTCTGTAGCCAGCCCGTTGCCCGACCCCATGGGAACAATGCCCATCACCGCATCGGTGCCCGTGAGCGCCCGAGCCACTTCGCCCACGGTGCCGTCGCCGCCGACCGCCACAATGTGGCGAATACCTTCGTCGAGGGCCTGACGCGCCAGTTCCAAGGCGTGTCCGTGCCGTTGGGTATAAACGACCGAGACCCGGTAGCAGGAACCAAGCCGCTCTTCCAAATGCTTGACCAGCCGCTCTTTGTGATGCATGGTCCCCGAAATCGGGTTAACGATGAGACGCATAGCCTTCAGTTGCCGCGAAGTGGTGTTCATATCCGATTTTTTTTGATGGTGCAATATTAGCAATTTTTATCTATCTTTGCGCTATGTTTCTGCAACATCTTTCAGTCGTCAACTACAAGAACATCGCCGAGGCGGAACTCGACTTCTGTGCGGGTCTCAATTGCTTTGTCGGACACAATGGCGCCGGCAAGACCAACCTTTGCGACGCCGTGTATTATCTGGCATTCTGCAAAAGCCGCCTTTCGTCGCAAGAAAACCAAAACCTGCGTCATGGCCAGCCGTACATGATGTTGCAAGGACAGTTTATGCGCGGTGCCGATCACGAAACGATAGCGGTAGGCTACAAATCCGGATCGCGCAAATCATTTAAGCGCGGCGGTAAGGAGTACACCAAATTTTCGGACCATATCGGACTGATCCCGTTGGTGTCGATTGCGCCCGAAGATCAGGATTTGGTGTCGGAAGGTAGCGCGGCACGCCGCAAATTTGTCGATGGTGTAATCGCACAGTCGGACCGCCAGTACCTCGAACGGCTGATAGAGTACGAGTATTATCTGGCGCAGCGAGGCGCATTGCTGCGCAACGAGGTCTCGGATGCCTTGATGTATGCGCTTTGTGAAGAGAAGATGAGCGTGGCAGCCGATTTTATCTATCAAAAGCGCAAGCAGTTCATCGCCGAGTTCGAACCAGTGTTTTTGCAATATTTTTGCCGTTTGGCTCCAGAATCCGAAATACCGCAACTCGCCTACAAATCGCACTTGAACGACGGCCCGCTGCTCGAACAACTGGAGCGGTTGCGGAACCGCGACTTGGCGCTTGGCTTTACGTCGCACGGTATCCATAAAGATGATTTGGAAATGCAGCTCTCGGGCTATCCGATTAAACAGGTCGGCTCGCAAGGACAAACCAAGACATGGTTGATTGCCTTGAAACTGGCGCAATTCCATTTTTTGAAAATGAAAAGCGGCCTGACACCCCTGCTGTTGCTCGACGACGTGTTCGACAAACTTGATGCGAGCCGCGTCGAGGCGATTGTCCGGCTTGTTTCGGGGGGCGAGTTCGGACAGATTTTTATGACCGACACCAATCGTGAGCATCTTGACGAACTTGTCGGCCGGTTGCAGGTCGAAAGCCGAATATACGAAGTGGAGGAGGGACGCGTGTTATGAAAAAGACAGGAGCTGTCAACATAGGAGAGGCCGTTTCTCGGTATTTCAGGCGTATGGGGTTGCAAACCAAGCTTGACGAAACCGCCCTGATACAAAAATGGCCCGAGACGGTCGGACCGATGTTCGCCAAATACACGACCGCTTTGTCTGTCCAAAACCGTGTGCTATACGTGCGCATATCGTCGTCGCCGGCAGCTTCGGAACTGATGATGCATAAGTCAAAACTGGTCAAATCGCTCAATGATGCGGTGGGCTGCCAAGTAATCGATTCTATTCAAATTAACCGGAAATGACAACCATACAAACAAATCTGCAGCATATCAAATCAACGCTACCCGATGGTGTCCGTCTGGTGGCTGTCTCCAAGTTCAATCCAAATTCGGCAATCGAAGAGGCGTATGCTATGGGGCAGCGCCTTTTTGGCGAAAGCCATGCCCAAGAACTGGTGCCCAAGGCCCAGTCATTGCCCAAAGATATCCAGTGGCATTTTATCGGACATTTGCAAACCAACAAAGTAAAGCAAGTTGTTCCGTATGTGTCGTGCATCGAGTCGGTCGATTCCGATCGTTTGTTGTTTGAAATTGACAAGCAGGCGGCCAAGATAGGCAGAGTGTTGGATTGCTTGTTGCAGTTTCATGTGGCGCAAGAAGCAACCAAATTCGGATTTTCGTATGACGAATGTGTCGCATTGTTGGATTCTGAAGTCTTCGGCCGGTTGCATAACGTGCGTGTCTGCGGAGTGATGGGAATGGCGTCGATTACCGATGACCAGCAGCAGATTCGCGGCGAGTTCCGTCGGCTGAAACAGTATTTCGATACCTTGAAAAGTACATATTTCGCCCAAAACGATTCGTTTTGCGAACTGTCTATGGGCATGACGCACGATTATCCGCTGGCTGTGCTCGAGGGAGCCACTTTGGTGCGGGTAGGCAGTGGAATCTTCGGTGAGCGGATGTATCAGCATTGATTCTGATTGTCCGAAAAAAGTTAATAAAAAAAGAACGTAATCTTTTTGTAATCCGACAATTATGCGTACCTTTGCAGTCCCGTTTGCGAGGGAACCTCAAATCTGATTCATATACACAATATTATACACTATTTTATTTATGGACAACAAAAAACGCGTTTACACATTCGGAAACGGAAAAGCCGAAGGTAAGGCAGACATGAGAAATCTGCTGGGTGGTAAAGGTGCAAACTTGGCCGAAATGAACTTGATCGGTGTTCCCGTTCCTCCGGGCTTCACCATCACGACCGAAGTTTGTAACGAGTATTTTCAGATTGGCAAAGACAAAGTCGTAGAGTTGCTGAAAGGTGATGTCGAAAAGGCTTTGGCTCATATTGAGAACTTGATGAACTCTAAGTTCGGCGATTTGAAGAACCCCTTGCTTGTATCGGTTCGTTCGGGTGCCCGCGCTTCGATGCCGGGTATGATGGACACCATCTTGAACTTGGGCTTGAATGACCAAGTGGTCGAAGGTTTGGTGGCAAAAACCGGTAATGCCCGTTTCGTTTGGGACTCGTATCGTCGTTTTGTCCAAATGTATGGTGACGTTGTTTTGGGTATGAAGCCCGTCAACAAAACCGATATCGACCCGTTTGATGAAATCATCGAAGGCGTTAAAGCCAAAAAAGGTGTTCGTTTGGATACCGAACTCGGAGTTGAAGACCTCAAAGAATTGGTTACCAAATTCAAAGCCGCTGTGAAACAACGTACCGGCAGCGATTTTCCCGAATCGGCTTACGATCAGTTGTGGGGCGCCATCTGTGCCGTATTCGACAGCTGGATGAACGAACGCGCCATCCTTTATCGTAAAATGGAAGGCATCCCTGCAGAATGGGGTACTGCCGTTAACGTACAAGCCATGGTGTTCGGTAACATGGGCGACACTTCGGCAACGGGTGTGGCATTTAGCCGTGACGCCGCTACCGGCGAAAACCTGTTCGTCGGCGAATATTTGATTAACGCTCAAGGTGAAGACGTCGTTGCCGGTATCCGTACACCGCAACAAATCACCAAAATCGGTTCGCAACGTTGGGCCAAGTTGGCTAACATTTCGGAGGCCGAGCGTTTGGCCAAATATCCTTCGATGGAAGAGGCCATGCCCGAAATCTACAAAGAACTCGACGCTATCCAAACCAAACTCGAAAACCACTACAAAG
The DNA here is from genome assembly GCA_017614195.1 of Paludibacteraceae bacterium. Lineage (GTDB taxonomy): Bacteria > Bacteroidota > Bacteroidia > Bacteroidales > Paludibacteraceae > Enterocola. The sequence continues at coordinate 8,862 of JAGACJ010000085.1, read as the reverse complement.
ATATGCAGGACATGGAGTTTACCGTACAAGAAGGCAAACTTTGGTTCTTGCAGACCCGTAACGGTAAGCGTACCGGTGCCGCCATGGTCAAAATCGCCATGGATATGTTGCACGAAGGTATGATTGACGAAAAGACCGCAGTCTTGCGCGTTGAACCCAACAAACTCGACGAATTGCTGCACCCGATTTTCGACAAACAGGCGTTGAAAAACGCTCGCGTGCTGACCAAAGGCTTGGCCGCTTCGCCGGGTGCCGCTTGCGGTAAAATTGTGTTCAATGCCGAAGATGCTGCTGTATGGGCGTCGAAAGGTGAGCGTGTGGTAATGGTTCGTATCGAGACTTCGCCCGAAGACTTGGCCGGTATGGCTGTTGCCGAAGGTATTCTGACCGCTCGTGGCGGTATGACCTCGCACGCTGCCGTAGTTGCCCGTGGTATGGGAAAATGCTGTGTATCGGGTGCCGGTGCTTTGGTGATTGACTATGTGGCCAAAACCGTTACCGTTGACGGTACTACCTTGAAAGAAGGCGACTTTATCTCGATCAACGGTTCGACCGGTGAGGTTTACGAAGGCGCTGTAGCTACCAAAGAAGCCGAATTGAATGACGATTTCGCCGAATTGATGAAATTGGCCGACAAATATACGCGTCTGGTTGTTCGCACCAACGCCGACACCCCGCGTGATGCCAAGGTTGCCCGCAACTTCGGTGCTGTTGGTATCGGTTTGTGCCGTACCGAGCACATGTTCTTCGAGGGCGACAAGATTCGTGCTATGCGCGAAATGATTTTGGCCGAGACGGTCGAAGGTCGTCGCATCGCATTGTCTAAGATTCTGCCTTATCAACAACAAGACTTCTACGGCATCTTCAAAGCCATGGAAGGTTGCCCTGTAACGGTTCGTTTGCTCGACCCCCCATTGCACGAGTTTGTTCCTCACGAGGAGAAAGAACAACGCGAGTTGGCTAAAGTGATGGGTGTTTCGTTCGATTATATCCGTCAACGTGTGGATTCGTTGCACGAACAAAACCCGATGTTGGGTCACCGTGGTTGTCGTTTGGGCAACACCTATCCCGAAATCACCGAAATGCAGACCCGCGCCATCTTGGGTGCCGCCTTGCAGCTGAAGAAAGAAGGCGTTGAAACGCATCCCGAAATCATGGTGCCGCTGACCGGTATCTTGTATGAGTTCGCTAATCAAGAGAAGGTGATTCGCGAAACGGCCGCCGCTTTGTTCAAGGAAGTTGGCGACAGCATCGACTTCAAGGTAGGTACGATGATCGAGATTCCGCGTGCCGCATTGACCGCCAACCGTATTGCCACCAAGGCCGAGTTCTTCTCGTTCGGTACCAACGACTTGACGCAGATGACCTTCGGCTACAGCCGCGACGACATCGCTTCGTTCTTGCCTGCATACCTCGATATGAAGATCTTGAAGAACGACCCGTTCCGCGTTTTGGACCAAAACGGTGTAGGCCAGTTGGTTCAAATGGCTACCGAGAAAGGCCGCAGCGTACGTCCCGACCTGAAATGCGGTATCTGTGGCGAGCACGGTGGCGAGCCTTCGTCGGTTGAGTTCTGCCACAAAGTTGGTTTGAACTATGTGTCTTGCTCGCCGTTCCGCGTGCCTATCGCACGTTTGGCCGCAGCACAAGCCGCCATCAAATTCCCGATGTAATTGAAGTTTGCATCACGATAAAAAGAAGGCCTCCCGAGTCGGGAGGCCTTCTTTTTTTGTAGGTGATATGGCGAAAAACCCGTTTGACGGGGATTGCCGGATTATTCCGATAGGGTAGTTCCGTGATTGGTTTCCACCAGCCGGTTGCCTTGGATGCTGAAGACGCGGGCGGGAAACTCATTGAGCCAGGCGTTGTTGTGGGTGCACATGATGACTGCCGAGCCGTTTTCGCTTGCTACGCGGTGCAGCAACTCCACAATCTGGCGGCCCGTTTCGTAGTCGAGGTTGCCGGTGGGCTCATCGGCCAAAATCAGTTTGGGTCGGTTGAGCAGCGCACGTGCAATGACAATGCGCTGCTGTTCGCCTCCAGATAACTCATGCGGCATCTTGTATCCTTTTTTTGCCATATCGACCTCGTTCAACACCTCGTTGACCCGTTGGTCGATGTCGTCTTTGTTCCAACCGGTAGCCTTGAGTACAAAACACAGGTTGTCGTAGACACTGCGGTCAGTAAGCAGCTGGAAGTCTTGGAAAATGATGCCTATCTGCCTGCGCAAGTAGGGAATTTGCCGGCGTTTGATATGGCGCAAATCGTATTCAAATATCCGTGCTTCGCCGTTTTCGACAGCCAGTTCGGCATATAGCGTCTTGAGCAGCGAACTTTTGCCGCTGCCGACTTTGCCGACCAAATAAACGAACTCGGCCTCGTTCACTTCGAAAGACACCTGCTTGAGCACCACTTGCTCGCGCTGGCAGATCTCGACGTCGGAATATTGAATCAGTTTGTCCATGAATCTTAATGTTGGTGAGGATAATCCTTCTTGCTTACTTTGTGACGCTTTTTCAGGTCATCGGTCACGTCCTCGATGCTCAAGCCTTTCGATGTCAGCAGAACAATCAGGTGATACAGCAGGTCAGACGCTTCATAAATCAAGCGGTCGTTGTTGCCGGCCATGGCCTCGATAACGGTCTCGACCGCTTCTTCGCCGACCTTTTGCGCCATGCGCCCAGTGCCGTCCTTAAACAGCGAGGTGGTGTAGCTGCCTTCGGGCATTTCGGCGTGGCGTTGGTTGATGAAGGCCTGCAAGTCGGCCAGGAATGATACCGAGCTGGTCTCGTTCTTTTCGCCCCAGCAGGTGTCGGTGCCGGTATGGCAGGTCGGGCCGTCGGGATGGGCTTTGACCAGCAGCGTGTCGTGGTCGCAGTCTTCGGCCATCGATACCAGATGCAGGCAGTTGCCACTGGTTTCGCCCTTGGTCCAAAGGCAGTTGCGGCTACGGCTGAAGAAGGTGACCAAACCGGTTTCCTGTGTTTTTTTGAACGCTTCTTCGTTCATGTAACCGAGCATCAGCACTTTGTTGGTGTCGGCATCCTGAACGATGGCGGGAATCAGTCCGCCTTGTTTTGCAAAGTCTAAATTCATCTTACGCAGATATTTTGTTTTCTTAGATAATCTTTCAGTTCGTTGATCTTGATTTCGCCGAAGTGGAACACACTGGCGGCGAGCGCCGCATCGGCATGGCCGATGGCGAATGCTTCGCGAAAATCTTTGATTTTCCCGGCGCCGCCCGATGCAATCACCGGGATGCCCAATTCGTCGTGCAAACGCGCCAAGGCCTCGTTGGCGTAGCCGCACTTGACCCCGTCGTGGTTCATACTGGTGAACAGAATCTCGCCCGCGCCGCGCTCCTGCGCCTCTTTGGCCCACTCGAAGAGTTTGTGCTCTGTCGGGATATGGCCGCCTGCTACATAGCAGGTCCAGTCGCCCGGAAGACCCTCTTTCGCATCAATGGCGCAAACGCAGACCTGACTGCCGAAATGCTGGGCAATGTCGCTGATGAGCTGCGGGTTCTTGAGCGCCGCCGAGTTGACCGAAACCTTGTCGGCACCAGCGTTGAGCATGGTTTCCACGTCCTTCAGCTCGTTGATGCCCCCGCCGACTGTAAACGGAATGCTGACACCAGCGGCAATGCGGCGCACCACATCGACAAAGGTCTTGCGGCCTTCGTAGGTGGCAGTGATGTCGAGAAACACCAGCTCGTCGGCACCCGCTTCGCTATACTGGCGACCGAGTTCGACCGGGTCGCCCGCATCGCGGAAGTTCACGAAGTTGACGCCCTTGACGGTGGTGCCGTCCTTAACGTCCAGACAGGGTATGATGCGTTTGGCTAACATAGATGTTTTTCAATTTCTTTTAACGTGACGCGGCCTTCGTAAATGGCTTTGCCGAAGATGACGGCCGGTACGCCAGCCTCGTCGAGCCGGCGGATGTCATCCATCGAACTGACGCCACCACTGGCAATGAGATACAGGTCAGGGTAGTTGGCGAGTATTTGTTGGTAGAGCTCGATTGAGGGCCCTTGCAGCATACCGTCTTTCGAAATGTCGGTGCATATTGTTTTGCTGACACCTCTGCCGATATAACCGGCCAAAAAGTCCATCAAGTCAATTTCGCTGCCTTCTTGCCAACCGTTCAGGGCGATTTTGCCGTGATGGGCATCCGAGCCCAAAATGATTTTGTCGCTGCCGTAGGTGGCGAGCCAGCGCTCGAACACCTCGGGTTGCTTGACGGCAATCGAGCCGCCGGTAATCATCGAGGCGCCGCACTCGAATGCGATGCGCAAGTCGTCGTCGCTTTTCAGCCCGCCGCCGAAATCGATGGTCAGCGAGGTTTGTGTGGCGATTCTTTCCAGCACTTTGCTGTTGACGATATGGCTGGCCTTGGCCCCATCCAAATCGACGAGGTGCAGGCGCTTGACGCCGTGGTCCTCAAAGGCTTTGGCCACTTCCAAGGGATTGGTGTTGTACACCTTCTTGGTGTCGTAGTCACCCTTCGAGAGGCGGACGCATTGTCCGTTGATGATGTCTATGGCAGGAATAAGTTCGATCATAAGCTTAAAAATCCGGATAAAATGGCACTGCCGATGTCGCCGCTCTTTTCGGGGTGGAACTGCGTGGCATAGAAATTGTCTTTGTGCAACGCCGCACTGAAGGGGGCGGGGTAGTCGCTTGTCGCGATGGTTTCGGTACAAACCGGCACATAATAGCCGTGTACGAAATAGACGAAGTCGTTTTCGCGGATATTGCCGAACAACGGGGTCTTTAAATCGTGAATCTGGTTCCAGCCCATGTGCGGGATCTTGTATTCGCGAGGCAGATCAAACCGTTTGACCTCCACATTGAACAGTCCCAGGCAATCGACATCGCCCTCTTCGCTGTGGTGGCACATCAGCTGCATGCCGAGGCAGATGCCAAGTACCGGTTGCTTGAGCGAGAGTATCACCTGGTCTAACCCCGTGCGCTTGAGGTATTCCATGGTGGTGGACGCTTCGCCGACCCCCGGAAAAATCACTTTGTCGGCCGACGAAAGCGCTTCCGGATCATCGGTAACGACTGGCTCGACACCCAGTCTTCTGAGTGCATGGACAACCGAATAGATGTTGCCGGCGTTGTATTTGACAATGGCAACTTTCATTATCCGAATACGATGGTTTTGTTTTTGTAAACCAATATCTTACGTTCGATGTGTTTCTCAACGGCGCGCGAAAGCACGACCTTTTCCAAGTCTTGTCCCTTGCTAATCAGGTTCTCAATCGAATCTTTGTGCGAAATACGAGCCACGTCTTGTTTGATAATAGGACCTGCATCCAGTTCTTCTGTCACATAGTGACTGGTGGCACCGATAATCTTTACACCGCGCTCAAACGCCGCATGGTAGGGCTTGGCTCCGATAAACGCCGGCAAGAACGAGTGGTGGATATTGATGATTTTGTTGGGGTAGGCCTTGATCATTTCGGGCGAGATGATTTGCATATAGCGCGCCAATACGCAGAAGGTGATGCCCAGTTCTTTGAGCAAAGCCATCTCTTTAGCTTCCTGTTCCGCACGGTTCTCTTTGGTAATCGGGAAGCAATAGTACGGGATGTTAAACTTTTTGGCCACATGCTCCAAGTCGGGGTGGTTGCTGATAATCACGGGGATTTCAACGTTCCAGTCGCCGGCCTCGTAGTGTGCCAGCAAGTCGTACATGCAGTGAGCCGATTTGGAGACGAACAAGGCCATACGGGGTTTTTGTGCGTGGAAATAGATCTGAAAATCCATCTGGTACTTCTGTGCCAGTAGGGTTTCGAAGTATTCGTGCACTTTTTCCTTGGGAATCAAAAAGTTTTCCAGCTCCCATTCGACACGCATGAAAAACACCTTTTGTGCGGTGTCGACATGCTGGTCGAGGTAGATGATGTTTCCTTTGTTGATATTGATGAATTCGGTTACCGCTGCCAATATGCCCTGTTTGTCGGGACAGTGCAGCAACAGTGTAGCCGTGTCTTTTTGCTTGTCCTTCATAGTGGTTTCGTAAATATTCCCGCAAAGTTACTGATTTTTGTCGGATTTCTTGAATTTTTCTTTCAAAATCGTTGTGGAATACCTTCGTTTTCAACAGAAATGATTACTTTTACGAATCAAATTGAACGCAAAGCTATATGTACGAATCTTCTGAGCTGATTTTGAACGCTGACGGCAGTGTATTTCATTTGCATCTGCTGCCTGGCCAGTTGGCCGAAAAAGTCATTCTGGTGGGTGACCAAAATAGGGTGCAGTTGGTTGCATCGTATTTCGACACCATTGAGTGTGAGGTTCAAAATCGTGAGTTCCATACCATTACCGGCGTTTACAAAGGCAAACGCATTTCGGTGGTGTCCACCGGCATCGGCACCGACAATATCGACATTGTGATGACCGAGCTCGACGCTTTGGTGAACATCGATTTGCAGAAACGCGAGGACAAGCCACGGCATACCCGTTTGCAGTTGGTGCGTATCGGTACCTCTGGTGGTATGCAGCCCGAAACGCCTGAGGGTACGTTCGTCGCCTCGGCCATGTCAATCGGTTTCGACGGGTTGCTCAACTACTATGCCGACCGCGACCGGGTGACCGATGCGGCGTTCGAAGAGGCTTTCGTCCGCCATACGGCCTACAGTCCGCGTTTTGCCGCACCGTATTGCGTACCCGACTCGCCCGAATTGTTGCAACGCGTGGCAAAGGGGATGGTGCATGGGGCTACTATTTCGGCACCCGGATTCTATGGCCCGCAGGGGCGACAAATTCGCATGCCGCTTGCCGACCCTCAGTTAAACGACAAGATACGCAGTTTCAGACACAAGGGCCTCGCAGTCACCAATTTCGAGATGGAAGGCTCGGCAATTGCCGGTATGTCGGCCGTTTTGGGGCACGATGCCCTGACGGTATGTCTGATTATCGCCAACCGGTATGCCAAGCGTTTTATTGGTGATTATAGTCTGAAAATGAAAGAATTAATTACGTTGGTTCTCGATCGGATATGAATTTGTTTCAAGTAGTGGCAGGGTTTGCCCGAAAGGATTTCGACAAAAAGTCGATGGTTTACGTCCTGCTGATGGCAGCATTGTGCATTTTTCTGAATTATCATTTCCATCTTTACCAGCAATTCATTCGTACATCGTATGAAGCGGGGCATTCGTTGTGGGTGCTTCCGCTCTATTACTTTTCGTTCTATATGCTCGGGGCCATTCCTGTGCTTGTGTTTAGAAAAAGAACCGATTTGCTGGCCAATCCGATTTTCTATCTCAAGTCGGCTTTTTACATCGGTATCTATGGCATGACCATCGGGTATTACGGCTATTTGGACTGGCCATTGGAAAAATTGGGCTGCACCTCGTTGGAAACGCATTTCTTGTATCGTTGTATCTATTTTTCCAAATCCACGATAGGACCGCTGTTGTTCTTGTTGTTGGCAAAGTTCACGTTCGACCGCTATCTTTCCAATTTTTACGGCATAGGGCGGTCATCGGCCTATATCGGCCGATATCTGCTGTTGGTGGCGTGTATTCTGCCCTTTGTGGCGGCTGCCTCGTTTATGCCGAGTTTTCAGGTGATGTATCCGGTATTCAAGCCTTGGAATTATGAACCGCTCTTTGGCTTGCCCGATTGTGGCAAAGTACTGTTGTTTGACAGTTGTTACTCACTGCATTATGTTGGCGTAGAGCTGGCTATGCGCGGGGCGCTGGTTATCGGAATGGCGTCGTTGATGGGCAAAGACGCCGTGCTGCCGATGGCCTTCATGTATTGTACTCTGCATTTCGGAAAACCGCTTGTCGAAACCATCACCTCCTTGTTTGGCGGTTACATATTGGGGGCATTGGCATACGAGACCAAGCACATCTGGGGAGGAATCCTGCTGCATTTGGGCGTGGCGTTCGGTATTGATACCGCCGGCATTCTGCAACACTATCTGCATTAGTGGTCATGAAAGCGTCTTGTTGATTCTGAACCAATCGATGATGAACTGTTTGTCTTGCTCGCTGATGGGAGTGGAGTAGTTCATAAAACACGACACCAAGTCATTATACGGAATCGTTCCCCATAGCCTGATGGCGTTTGGTTGTTGGCCATTGACCCACGAAACCAATCCTTGGCAGAATTTGTATTCTGTGGTTCTTTTCGCGTCAGGCCAAAGGTAGTCCATTTTTTCAAATAACCGTTTGGCATCGGCATATCGTTTCGTTTGGCACAGACACAGTGCCAATGGCTCGATGTAGCGGCGCTGGTCCGGGTTTTGCCGGTCGAGTTGTGCGTAAAGCGCCGCGGCCTTGTCGAAGTTCATCGCTTTGCGTTGGCAAAACGCCAGTTTCGACAAAGTCCACGGTTGGTCGGGATTGATGATGTCCGCCTTGGTATAGGCGTCAATCGCATTGTTCCAATCTTCCAATTTTTGGTAGCAGAATCCCAGTTTGCGGAAAATGGTGTCGGTAATGTCGTCGCTGACCTCCTGCTCTTTTTGCAATGCCGAAATAGCGGCTTGGTATTGTTGCGCGTTCACCAGCATGTCTGCCCATTGCGGCAGAAATGAGTTTTCGGGATTGATCAGTCTGAAAAACGGAATGTCGCCCAATGTCAACGGTATTTCGAACACATCGGTAAACTCGTTTCGTGCGCTATTGAGTTTGAAGAATCGGTACAAATCGGCCAGGTAACAGTTGATGTAGGATTGGGAGACCGCCATTTCGGACAACTCGCTGTGTCCGTCCAGACTCAGCTGCATGATGGTGTTTTCCTGAATGTCGACGGGCATCTGTTCTATGGTGAAAAAGATCGAGTATTTGTCGGAGTCACACATCATCCGGTTGTTGACAATCGAATGTAACATGTTGAG
>JAGACJ010000084.1 GCA_017614195.1 Paludibacteraceae bacterium | reverse complement strand
CGTCGGGCTGCACCTCCTGAATGATGCGGATGAGCGACGACGAGTCGGTCATATCGCCGTAGTGCAGGTTAATCGCGCGCTGTTTTTTCATGTCGCGCACCCACTCTTGCAGGTACATGTGTTCGATTCGCCCGGTATTGAAGGTCGAGCTGCGGCGCAGAACGCCATGGACCTCATACCCTTTTTCCAACAGAAATTCGGCCAGATAAGATCCGTCTTGGCCAGTGATTCCGGTAATCAGCGCTTTTTTCATATCAGGATTCGGATTGAATGGTTTCTTTCAATATTTCACAAATGCGGTCGACATCATCGAAAGTCAGCTCGTAATACAAAGGCAGGCGCACAAGGCAGTCAGCGTAGCGGTCGCACCCGGGCAGCTCGCGTCCGTCGTGTTTCGGCGCGTAAAAGGGGCTGCTATGCAGCGACAGATAATGGAACACAGCAGATGCTCCGTTTTCTTTTAATCTGGAAATCAATGCAGTACGCTGTTCCAAATTGTTGCATACGAGGTAGAACATGTGGGCGTTGTTGGTGGCATAATCGGGGATATCCGGCAACTGGAACGTCTTGTCGGAAGTTGCGCCTTCCGTCCTCGAAAAATCAAACTCGCTGCGCTCGGACAGTGCTTTTTCTGCGAACGGAGCCGCAACTTCCGCCACGTCCTTCAAATTTTCGTAATAGCGGTTCCACAGGGCCTTGCGTTTGGATTGGATGTCATCCAGGTTTTCCAATTGCGCCCAGAGGAAGGCGGCGACCACCTCGCTGGGCAAAAACGACGAGCCGGTATCGACCCAGCCGTATTTATTGACCTCGCCGCGGAAAAACTCGGCGCGGTTGGTGCCCTTTTCCCAAATGATTTCGGCACGGCGGATAAAGCGCGGGTCATTGATAGCCAGCATTCCGCCCTCACCGGCGATGACATTTTTGGTTTCGTGAAACGAAAATGCCGCCAGATGTCCGATAGAACCGAGCGGACGGCCCTTGTAATACGAATCTATGGCCTGGGCCGCATCTTCGACCACCAGCAAGCCGTGGCGGTCCGCAATGTCCATAATGGCGTCCATGTCGCAGGCCACACCGGCATAATGAACCGGCACAATCACCTTGGTACGCGGCGTAATGAGCGACTCAATCAGACTTGCGTCAATATTGGGGTTGCGACGCATCGAATCGGCGAAGACGATTTTTGCGCCTACACGCACAAAGGCCAAGGCAGATGACACAAAGGTATAACTGGGCACAATCACCTCGTCGCCAGGTTGCAAATCGCACAAGATGGCCGCCATTTCGAGCGCATCGGTGCACGAGGTCGTGAGTAGGCATTTCTTGAAGCCGTATTTTGTTTCAAAAAAAGATTGGCACTGCTTGGTAAAATCGCCGTTGCCCGAAAGTTTGCCTTTCGACACGGCCTCGTACATGTAATGGGTTTCCTTACCTGTGAGATGCGGTTTGTTAAATGGAATCATAAGTCGCTAAGCTATATCATGCAAAGATAGCAAAATTTGCCATGATTTGGGGTATAGTAACGCGGCTTTTTTTGAACAACTACTCAGAGACTTTTTCCTTAAAGTTGAACACCGAAAAAAAGCGGCTTTGCATCAACCAGTTCGGCTCCACGTCTTTGTGATAGTTCTGACGGATGGATGCCGTCAACAGCTTGATCGCCTTGTCGGCTTGCGAATTAAGGATAAATACGGCGTTATTTGTGCCGATAAAATCGGTATAAGCGGCAATGTCGTCGTTGAACGGCGATGACGCTAACCAACCTTTTCCCTTGATTTGCATAGGAAAATAGGATGAGACTTGCCATGGGTTGACATATTCGCTTTTGATAATCGCGCTCCAGCCGCATAACGTAACGTCGTCGGGCAAATCCCGCATCAAGTTGCGCTCATAGCGGGCAATGACAAAACCATTGTGATAATCGAACGTGGACTCGGCTTTCACAAACCCCACCATACAAAGCGCCAACAGTACCGGAGACACATACTTGACGACCGGTTTGTGCAACTGGCTCATAAATACGTAGACGGCCAGCAATATCGTATAGAAAATACGGATTTTGACAGCGCCGTTCAGTGCAATCAGCAAAACGACCAGCATACAGCCGGCAATGGGGACAAATGCCAGCCACCACTTTTCCCTTAGCGCCACTGCGGTAGCGACCATTACAACTAACGTAATCACTATCAGCCACTTGAACTGATTCCAGAGATTTTTGAGTTTTTGCCAGTTGTTGATTTTCTGTCGCAACGAAACCTGATCCATCACCTCATTGATGTCTTGCAAGTCTTTGAGATCGGTGACATCGGTGTCAGCAAAAAAGTTACATAGCAATATGTAATCGGCCAGACGCACTTGTGGCGGCAGTTTTTCTCTGACAGCACCGGCATTGGGATTGTCGTTGATTTTGCCGCGGTTGATGTTGTATTCGTAATAATACGCCCATCTCGAATCGTTAAAATAGCTTTTAAAATGAATGTATTGCACTGCGACACCACTCACCACACAAACGGCCAAGGTTGCCAGACGGCGCCAGTTAAAGCCATACACATAAACCGACCATGGATAATAGCAGGCAAACACCACCCCCACCAGCATCGCGGCTTTGAACCTAACGAGAGCCGCCCACACAAAAATCAGAACACCGGCCACACGCTGCCAAGGAGTTTGTGAGGTCATTACCAACGACAATGACGCCGTTGCCAGCAATGCCGCCGTGGTGGTAAACTGCAGCAATAGCAATGCCCACACCTCGATGACATAACACAGCAGCATGGCTGCCATACGGCTATAACGGTGCAATTTGCTGTCGAGAATCTGCCCGCCAATAATCGTAAGCGATACGATATGCGCGATGGCGAACATACAGGTGTACCATTCAAAACCGGGCATCAAACGATACAGTGCCGCCACCACATAACCGTAAAGGATATTGATAAAGACCAAGTGGGCGTCGGGTGTGCCACTATATTGACCAGAGGCAATCCAAGCCATTACCACATCGTCGTTCGTCTCAAAATGACTGGAGCAAAACACCGTCACAAATACCACAAACAAAGAGTTCAGCAGCAACAGCCACAACGTGCGGTACTGCGACCAGAGTCGCGAAACTGTCGGGTTATACATGTTTGATTTTGAGGTCAATTTGTTGAATAATGTCACTTAACGCAGGTTGCAGTTGTTCGGCACTGTCCGTTTTAACCACAATTTGACCGATACGGTCGGGACCGGTGGTAAAGGCCGGTAATTTTTCGCCAATGGCGTAATCTAAGGACCACGACACCAGCGACGGATGAGCGATGTCCTTGTTGAACGATTGCAGCACACCTCCCTGCTTGGTATAAAGCAAACGTACCGCCGCCGCTCCCGACGGCAGGAAACGCACGTCGTCGAGCGATTCGCCCAAAGCCATGCGAATCAGACATTCGTAATAGTCGACGCCATAGTATTGCGACACCAGTTCGCTCAAACCGGTTGCACCGCTGCGGGCACCCACCTCAAGCACATAGACTTTATCGTCGCGACGAATCAGATCGACATTGACCGCCGCATTGTTGATTCGCAAGGCACGTACGGCACCTTCGACCATGCGCTGTGTTTCGGCCTTGGCTTGGGCCGACAGGCTGCAAGGGACCGCGTGTCCGATAGGAACTCCTGTTTTGGCCTGGTACACATAGTCTTCGTGAGGCATCACAAAACGCACGCGTCCATCGGTCACTAAGGCCTGTGCACCAAACTCCTCACCCTCGATAAACTCTTCGATCAAGACATAATCCTGATGGGTATTGGCCCACAGCGAGTTGAATTGGGCGCGAATATCCTCTTCGGTCCGAACCACGACGATGCCACGACTGCCGGAGCTGTCCACCACCTTGAGTATCAATGGGAAACTTAATGTTTTGGCAGCAGAGAGACACCCGTCCAGATTATGTACGATTTGATAGCGTGCCGAGCGAACGCCAAAGGCATGGAAGGCCTCTTTCATGTCTTTCTTATTGGATGACAAATGAGCCGCCATGGCACTGGGTCCCGGCAGTCCAAGCGTATCGCAGATCAAGCCCAACGAAGGCAGCGCCACATCGGTTCCTGCGGTAATCACTCCGTCAATCTTAGCGTCTTTCGCCAATTGCAGGCAGGCCGCAGTGTCGGTTGTGTCAACCTTTGCGGTTTCATCAGCCAAGTCAAACCCGGGATAATTGCCGGCACGACTGCACACAATCGTATGTATTCCCATCCGATTGGCAGTCTGAATAAGCGGAACCTGGTAGATTCCGGCCCCTAATATCAATAGTTTTTTCATTTGTCGCGCAAATATACAAAATATCCGATGATACCGACCAAAACTTTGACCAGATACATGCAAAACGAAATTACAATGGCCACACTGGCATCAACACCATACAAAATCATCAAGCCCGAAAACGTACCCTCTCGCACACCCAAACCGCCCAATGAAACCGGTAATACGGTGGCCACATACACGATGGGCATGATAAATAAAAAGGCGCTCAGCGGCAAATCCAAGCCAAAATAGGTTGAAAACACCCAAGCAATGGTAATATCGCCCATCTGCGAAAGCAGCAACACCGCCACGGTTTCGACAATGAAACCGTAACTTGTCGGCAGGTTTTTCTTGTCGAGTCCCCATTTGAGCAGTGGCAAAAAGGCCACCACAACCACCGGCAGACCATAGAGCACCCAGTCGGCAACATACGCCCGGATGGCAAACCGCTCAGGAAAATTGCCCAGTGCCAGGCTGAGCGACAGCAACAGTGCCAGACCGTAAATACCAGCCAGCCGCTCGACAATCGTGATGACCGCGGCTCCCTTGACGGTTGCCCCGTGCCGCTCGACGAGCCGCTTTGTGCGCACCACATCGCCCCCGATAGCCCCCGGCAAGAAGATGTTGAAGAAAGATCCCGTCAAGTAATAACGGTAAAGTTGGAGTAACGGAACTTCGAAGCGTAAGTATTGCCGAACAAGGATTTTCCAGCGAAATGACATAATCAGCAATGCGAGCAAAGTAATGGCCGCGCTGATGACGAACGCTCCGCTAATGGTCCATGACACAGACGAAAGTTTGCTGAAATCGATTTTGAAAAGCAAAAACAGCACCAATCCAATGGAGCAAAGGACTTTAAGTGCGGTTTTCAAGTGAGATTTCAAATTGTTCATCCGAGATTAAAATTCGATTTATCTGATGATTTTTGCTGGTACGCCCCCCACCACAGCGCCGTCGGGGACATCGTGAGTCACGACGCTGTTAGCGGCTATGAGGCAGCCCTTGCCGATTTTTACGTTGTTGGTGATGGTGACATGCGCCCCCAGCCATGTGCCGCGCCCGATTTCGATGGAGCCGGCATCGTAAGGGCCGAAACGGTACGATCCGTCTTTCATTGTATGATTACCGGCAACGATGCAACAAAACGGTCCGATGACCACTTCGTCATCGAGCCGCACCATGCCACCTCCGATATAGGTATTATAGCCGATATACACGTTGTCGCCGCACGACAGGTGCTGCGGATTGTAGATATTGACCCGTGAGGCCAGCTTGAGGTTATCACCGCACGAGGCAATATGCTTGGCCACAAACCTACCGCGCCAAGACAAGTACTTGCCAACAGGCGGAAAGATATTGTACAGATTCAAAATGAAATGAAAACGCTCAGGACTCATTGCTCCTCAATGTTTATGGTTTTCCGAATGCTATAGCGGGGCGAGCCTTTCGATTCCTTGAGAATACGGATCAGGTATTCGCCGATAATACCGATACCGAGCAAAATCAAACCGCTGTAGAAGTTGAGCATCACCATCAGTGAGGTCCATCCCGGTAAAGGAATGCCGACAATCAGGTATTTGCACACGAAGAACAAAGCGATACACAGGCCCACCACCGAGAACACCGATCCGAGTATGCTGATGAATTTTAGTGGCAGAGAACTGAAATTCACCACATTATCAAAAGTTGTACCAATCAGTTTCGACAAGCGGTAGCCCGACTTGCCATACTTGCGCTTGTGGTGCTGCACCGGTACGTTGCACACCCGACGGGTAACGTTGAGAATGAGCGGCCCCATGACGGGAAATTGCGTTTTGTGCGCCGTCAGCGCATCAACCACCACCCTGCGGATGGCTCTAAACGAGGTGCTTTGCAGTCCTTCGGGCTTTTCAAAAATGTGTTTGTCAACCCATGCGATCAAACTTGTACCCAAATTGCGGTACATTTTGTGTTGTTTGCTTTCGTATGCGCCGATTACCACGTCCATCTCGGGATGCGCGTCCAAATGGTCAAGCAACAAGGGAATGTCTTCGGGGCCATGCTGCAGGTCGTCATCGATGGTCACCACCGTTTCGCCGCGGCTGTGCTCCATTGCGCACAGCAACGCCTTGAACTGCCCCACGTTAAAGACAAGATCTATTACCTTGAGTTGCGAATATTCGGAGGCCAGCTGCGTCAGCACCTCCATTGTATTGTCGCGCGAACAGTCGTTGACACAGACAATTTCGTAAGTGCCACGCGGCCGCAGCGTCTCATCAATGCGTTTGACCAACTCTGGAAGCGACTGCGCGCTGTTGTAGCACGGAATCACCACCGAAACCAAAGGCGTATCTTTCATTTCTCTATCCAATTCCTTCGTATGTAAAGCCTAATTCGCGCAACTCCTTGGCATCGTAGATGTTGCGACCGTCAATAACCAACGGATTGCGCATGAGTTTGTATATGCGTTGCCAATCAGGCATTCTGAATGTTTTCCATTCGGTGACGAGCACCATTGCGTCTGCGTCCGAAACCGCATCGTACATATCTTCGGCATATCCGATGGCGCGTGTCGTTTGTTTGACAATCGGGTCGAAAGCCTTGACACTAGCGCCAGCCGTCAAGACATCGTCAATCAGCGTCAGCGACGGAGCCTCGCGCACATCGTCGGTGTTAGGTTTGAAAGCAATGCCCAACACGGCAATGCGCTTATCCGCGAGCGAGCCGAGGTGTTTGCACAATTTGCGGTACAAAACATGTTTCTGCGCTTCGTTGACAGCATCGACCGCCTCAAGCACCTGCATCGGATGTCCCATGGCACGCGCTGTCATCGACAAGGCACGCACGTCCTTCGGAAAACACGAGCCACCATATCCGCAACCCGCATACAAAAACTTGCTTCCGATACGCACATCCGAACCGATTCCCTTGCGTACCGCATTGATATCAGCGCCAACCAACTCGCACAAGTTGGCCATATCGTTCATAAAACTGATACGGGTGGCGAGCATGGCATTGGCGGCATGCTTGGTCATTTCGGCCGAGGCGATATCCATAAAAATCACGCGGAAATTGTTGATCAAAAACGGACGGTAAAGACGTGTCATCAACTGACGGGCACGTTCGGTTTCGACACCGACCACCACCCTGTCGGGACTCATAAAATCCTTGATGGCATCACCTTCTTTCAAGAATTCGGGATTCGACGCAAGGTCAAATTCTATGGTTTCACCGCGCTTTTCGAGTTCATTTTCGATGGTTTTCCGAATCAGACGGAAAGTGCCGACCGGCACAGTACTTTTCGTTGCGAACAATATAGGTTTAGTTATCAACCTACCAACTTCGCTGGCTACTGATAAGACATAATCCAAATTTGCGCTTCCATCCTCTTTCTGGGGGGTTCCGACCGCGCAAAATACGATTTCGACATTCGAAATCACCTCCTTGAGCGAAGTCGAGAAATGCAGCCTTTCATCGGCAATATTGCGCAAGACCATTTCTTGAAGCCCGGGTTCGTAAATGGGAATTTCGCCCTGCTTGAGACGGTCGATTTTGGACTTATCAACATCGATGCAGGTGACATTGCTACCCATTTCGGCGAAGCAGGTTCCTGTTACCAATCCGACATATCCGGTCCCGACAATTGCTATATTCATAGTGTTTCTGAATTACAGACGGGCGTCAACAAGCGAGCGGTCTATGCACGCTTTGGCATCAAAAATGACACTCCCGTTATCTTTGAATTGTTTGAAATCGAGTTGTTTGAACTGGTCATGCGCAACGGCAAGAATAACCGCATTGTACGGCACCTTTGTATCGAGTTGCGGTATCAGGTCAATGCCATATTCGGCGCGCACGGCATCTGCATTTGCCCAAGGATCATACACATCGGGCTGAACGCCGAACTCTGTCAGTTCCTTGTAGATGTCCACCACTTTGGTGTTTCGCACATCCGGACAATTTTCCTTAAAGGTCACGCCTAAAATCAACACACGGCTGCTCTTGATCTGCATATTGGCCTGAATCATCAGTTTGATCGTTTTGTCGGCGATAAACTTGGCGATAGAGTTATTGACCCTGCGACCCGACAGAATCACTTCGGGCTCGTAACCGAGTGCCTTGGACTTGTGTGCAAGGTAATAGGGATCGACACTGATACAGTGTCCACCTACCAGACCGGGTTTGAACGGCATGAAATTCCATTTGGTGCCTGCGGCTTCCAACACATCGTTGGTATCGATGCCGATTCTGTCGAAAATAATGGCCAGTTCGTTGACAAACGAGATATTGATGTCGCGCTGGGCGTTTTCGATGGCCTTTCCGGCCTCGGCCACCTTGATACTCGGAGCCCGGTGGGTGCCCGCCGTAATGATAGAACGATACAGACTATCGACCACATCGGCGATTTCGGGAGTCGACCCAGACGTAATTTTCTTGATTTTGGTGAGCGTATTGACTTTGTCGCCCGGATTGATCCGTTCGGGCGAATAACCGCAGAAGAAATCCTGATTAAACACCAATCCAGAGCCCTTTTCGAGAATCGGCACGCACACTTCTTCGGTACAACCTGGGTAAACCGTCGATTCGTAAATCACGATATCGCCGGGCTTCAACACCTGCGCCACCAGCGACGTGGCCTTTTCGAGCGGTGTCAGATCGGGATTATTAAAGCCATCGATGGGAGTCGGCACAGTGACGATAAAGATGTTGCAATCGCGCAGTTTTTCGGGATAAGCCGTAAAACTCAACCCAATTCCCTTACCCGACTCATACAACGCCATACCCTGCTTCATTCCTTCGATATCGGCTTCGAGCGTCGAATCTGCGCCCGATTGCAATTCGTTGATACGTTTGATGTTGATATCAAAACCAACGACACGGTATTGTTTACTGAATTCGATTGCCAACGGCAATCCGACATACCCTAATCCTATAACTGCTATTTTGTACGACATGTCTCTTCTTTAAAATATTTTTCGTGTTCTTCTTTTGATTGCTTCGAATAGGAACCGTAATACGCACCATAGTTACCGTATGCGCCATTGCCCGAATAATAGTGCGAATATTCCAGTTTTTTGAGATTTACATCATTGAATACCAATTGGAGTTTCTCGATATTGTTCGATGCCAACTGGTTCAGCGTATTCTTCAACATGCTCTTGTTGGTCTTGGCGCAACGCGATACAAACAACACTATATCCACTTGGTTAATAATGCTGTATGCATCGGCCACAAGACCGATTGGTGATGTGTCGATAACGATGTAGTCATAACGTTCTTTCAGCACCTCGATCAAGCCCAACATACGGTCGGATTTGATTAGTTCGCCGGGGTTAGGCGGAATGGCGCCTACCGGCAGGATGTCGAACTTGTATTTGTCTTTGTGGTGAATCACTTCGTCGAGATCGGCTGTACCGGCCAAATAACTCGAGAGGCCCAGTCCTACGGTTAGCGACAACATATTGCTGACACTCGGCTTGCGCAAGTCCAAATCAATGACAATGACACGTTTGCCGGTCATGGCATAAATGCCGGCCACGTTGACCGAAATATACGTTTTTCCTTCGCCAGAATGGCTCGAAGTGGTCATCACCACGCATTTGTCCTTCTTGCCCGTTACAAATTCGATGCGCGTACGCAGCAAACGGAAGGCTTCTGAGACAGACGACCGCGGATATTTGTCGACAATCACCGGCGTATGATGTTCGGTATGTCGGATCATACCTGCCAAGGCATAACGCCCGGCTGAGATTTTGGTCAGTTCCTGCTCGGTACGTACAGTTTGTACCAGCAGGTACCGCAAAATCACAATCAAAGTCGGGATAAGCAAAGCCAAGAGGAGATAGGTGGTATAGGTCTTGCGTTTTTCGCCGGCATTGACCATGCTCGACATGCGCGCCCGTTCCAAGATGATGTTGTCGGGCGAGTTCGAAGCTTTTTGAATCAATGCGTCGGTGCGTTTTTGCATCAACTGCGAGTAATAACTGTCGTTGAGGTTGAATTTGCGTTGGATATTGGCAAACTGCTGCTGTTGATACGGCAAACTTTGCAATTGGCGCTCCAATTCCGAATTTTGACGCTGCAGGTCGTTCTTTTTGATATTGAGTCCGGCACGGATATTCGACAGCACTTCGAACATCTGGTCACGCATATTCTCCATTTCACGGGTATATTTGGCGTAAAGGGGACTCTTCTCACCCACCTCGCGGCGCTTGAACTGATATTCGGTGAATTCTTCGACCAGACGATTGAGGTTGGCATCGTTCACCCCCATGTTGGTTGGGGCCAACAGGGTTTCTTCGGCAATGCCGTCGCGCAGGTATTTTTCGATATAATCAAGGTAAGTTTCCTGCAAACGGATATCACTTTCGGTCGAGCCGACTTTGAGGTATTCCGAAATCAAGTTTGAGCCACCCGTACTGGCAATCAAGAAGTTGCTCGATTTGTAATCTTGCAGCCGAGCCTCCGAGATTCGGAGAGAGTCCGCCAAAATCGCCATTTGGCCGTCAATGAACTCAACGGTACGGATGGCCGCTTCGTTTTTACGATTCAAGTTGTCTTCCAAAAAGGCGTCGCACAGGTCATTCAAAAAGTCGCAGTCGCGATTGGGAACTTCGCCTTTAATGGTCACCTTCACCACCGAAGCGCCTTTCATCAGGAAGTCAAATCCTAAACGCGCCGAATAATTGGAAACGATATTGTCGTTGCTGAAAATCTTGAAATAGATGGGATAGTCCTGACGGAAAAAGTCTGTTTTATAAACGGTTAGGAAGAACTGGTTGTTCTCGACTTCCTCACCATATTTGCCCGTACAGTGGAATTCTTCGTGCGATTTGTCGGCTTCGGCAGTAATTTCGAATTGTTCCCCATCGATATCACTGATTCTGAACTCCCGGAAATACGCCTGCGGCGCCACAAATTTGCGTTCGATGCGGAACGGCGAGATTTTATACAGGTTGGTGCTGCGAAAACGCCCGTGCGTGTAATAGTCAATCGTATAGTCGGGGTTGCGTTCGATTACGCGGCTGATCAAGTCGTACGAGCCAAACATGATGACCTGGTTGTTGACATTGCGATAACCGCGCTCGGCGTTGAACCCTTGCATCCACTGCGAGGCGGCGCCACCGATTCCCTTTCCGTCTTCGATGATTACCAAAGCCGATGACGAATAGCGAGGTTTCCAACGGCGGTTGTTGAGGTAGGCGATGCTCATGAATATCACCAACGATATCACAAACAAGTACCATGACTTTAAAAATCGGACAACCCAGAAACGCCAATCGATCCCTATGGATTCCGACTCCGAAAATTCGATGTTGTTATCTGTATGCTGCATAAGCTAAAAACTTAACCCCAAGTTAATTACCGTTACCAGGAAATTGATGGACGTACTCAAGGTACTGATGGTCGAGGAATAATTCTGGACCTTCCAGAAATCGCCCTTAATGGAGGCAAGGTAAATCACATCGTTGGGATAGATATAATAAAATTCTGAATCGATAATCGAGGAGGTCCGCAAATCAAATTCCTTGACAATCGGCTGGTTGCCGTCAGGATTGGGACGGATGATACGCACCCGCTTGCGGTCACCATTTGATTTGAAATCGCCGACCAAAGCAAGCGCCTGAAATATATTGAGCCGTTCCTTATAAATGGAATACGCCCCCACGCCACCTTCTCCGACAAAATAGAACTGGTCGTTGACCATCGCCACTTTGACCATCACGTCTGGAATCATCGGCTGCAAAGCCTCTTCGATGGCACGTTCGGCCTCGCGCAACGTGAGTCCAGACACCTTGATGTGGTCGGCAAACGGCAAGTCAATGGTACCGTCGTCATAGATGCGGTAGTTCGAAAAACTGCTGATTG
>JAGACJ010000083.1 GCA_017614195.1 Paludibacteraceae bacterium | reverse complement strand
GCAACTCGTCGAGTTCCTGGTGGCCGAGGTAGCCGAGCGTGACGGCATCCTCGATGTCGCGTCCGAGGTAGGCGATTTTGTCCGACAACTTGACCACGCACCCTTCCCAAGTAGCTGCCTGGTATTTGCCGGGCTGGTCAAACTGTTGCAAATCAAATGTTTCGCTACGCCGATGAATCCCGTTTTGGTCAATTTCGCCACAATGCGAGATAATACCGTCGCGCACGGCGTAGGTGAGGTTGAGGTTGTGATAACGGCCTTCGTGGTCGGGGAGAAGTTCCAAGCAGTCGGTCAGATAAAGTCCGTGTTTTTCGTGCCAGAATTTCTGACCCGAAATGTTGGAAATGATTTGCTCGCCCAAGTGTCCGAAGGGCGCATGCCCCAAATCGTGTCCCATGGCAATGGCCTTGATCAGGTCTTGGTTCAATCCCAAACTGCGTCCGATGGTGTTGGCAACCGATTCGACATGCGTAACGTGCTCGATTCGGGTACAGATGTGGTCGTTGCCGGCCCCGTTGAAAAACACCTGTGTCTTGTGCTTGAGGCGTCGGAAACTGTTGGAATGCAAGATCCGCGTATAGTCACGTGCAAAGGCGCTGCGAATGTCGTTGGCACTGGTGTACAACGGCTGCTCGCGTCGGAACAGTGCGGCGCTCGACGTTGACGGCTCTTCGGGTACGGCTTCGTCGCGAAATGGAAATTGAAACATCATTATTGCAGAATGTTGTTTTTCAAATCAGACAGTTTGTATGCGTATTTGCGCACTGCGCGGATACGATTCAAGGCAATGGGGCGTCCGTTGAGCAGCGGATAGACAATTAACTCGTCGGATTGCCGGTCCTTGCAGATCAGCAGCTGGATGTTGCAGGCCATCGGTACGGCCGATAGCGGGTATTTTGAAGCGATTTTCTCCATCGGGGTGATGGATTTGCCGAAAGGCCCGGCTTGCATCAAGGCCAAGAAATTATCGATGAGGATGTCGTGCGTAAAGTACAATCCGGCATGGATGTCGTTATTGGTGATGTCTTGCTCGGCATTTTGGATGATGTCCAGCAATGCCTCCTGATACCAGCGCAATCCGTAGTCGCCCGAGATTTCGCTACGTCCGAGCAGTAATTGGGTGAATGTGCTCTGGATGTCGTGCACCGCCTCAAAGTTTTGTCGTGTCATAATCGTTTCGTGCCCGGCGGGGACCTCAAAGTCGAGGTTGTTGAGATCGACGATCAGATTGCGCAAAACGCGGATAAAGTTGTACTTGTCGCCAAAATACTTGGCTGTCAGCTCTGGTTGGGCGAACCATTGGCTGATGACGGCATCTTGGTCAATCCGATTGTTGAGGTATTGGAAATACTGTCCGCTGCAGGGGTCGGGCAATGTCCAGACGTTGTGCACGCGAAGCGTTTCGGTCGTGTCCACGCTGAATCGCAAGTTGGGGTTGAGTTTTGCGAGCTGCCCGACAAACGCTTCTTGCGAGTCGATGACCCGTTGCGAGGTGGAAGTACGCACGCGCATACTGTCGCCAAAAAGCGCCGGCACCCATTGGTAAACGCTGGCTGCGACGTCGCGATGTTGTTGGCGTCCCTTATTGGTGAGTTGTCCTTCGTGTCCTTTGACTAGCGGGTAGAACTGATCGTACCAGTTGCGAAATGCTATACCCTTGGGCGTTAACGTTCCTTGTTCATTTGCTTCGTCAAGCAAGGCCTTCATGGCCGAATAGCTGCCTTGGCCGTCGAGGTAGCGCGCACCATGACGGATGATGACTACCTCGTAAACCGGAGTTACATCGGCCGGTAGCACCGGATAGCGGTGCGCATCAGCGTTGTAGAGCGTGTATTCTGTCTTAACGCTTTTGGCATACGGCTTGACTGCATAATCCGTTTTGCATCCCGTTAGGGTAAGCAGAAAGCAAAAAGCCCACCACCAAGTGGCAGGCTTTTGAAATAGATATGAGCTTTTGTTCATTATCCCAAGAATGAAATTAAGATACCGGCGGCTACGGCCGAACCGATTACACCTGCTACGTTCGAAGACATGCAGTAGTTGAGTACGTGGTTCTTCGGGTCGTACTTGAGGGCAATGTCATTGGCCACACGCGAAGCCATCGGTACGGCGCTCAAACCAGTTGCTCCGATAAGCGGATTAATTTTCTTTTTCGAGAACAAGTTCATCAGTTTTACCAACATGATACCGCCGAAAATCGAGAATCCGAAGGCTAGGAAACCGCCGGCAACAATGCCGATGGTCGTCCAGTTGAGGAAAGCATCGACCGTCATGGTAGCGCCAACCGACAAGCCAAGGAAGATCGTGGCGGCGTTCATAATACCGTTCGATGCGGTCTCGAACAGGCGCGAGGTGCTCGAACCGATTTCTTTAATCAGGTTACCGAACATCAGCATACCCACGAGCGACACAGCGTCGGGGACGATGATGGCCACGATGGTGGTGGTGGCAATCGGGAACAGAATCTTGAGCGCACGCATGTTCTTGAATTCCGTTTTTGATGGATAGAGCTTGTCTTGCTCTTTCATGTTGATAGAGAGCTCTTTTTTTGAGCAGGTCAGTTTGACCACCAACGGAATAATCACCGGTACCAGCGCCATGTAGGAGTAGGCGGCAATGGCAATCGGAGCCAACAGGTGCGGAGCCAGTTTCAATGTGGTGAAAATGGCTGTCGGACCGTCGGCACCACCGATAATGGCCAACGAAGCAGCCTCGGGCATGGTAAAGAAATAGGATGCCACAAACAATACGGCGAAGATGCCGAATTGGGCGCCGGCACCAAAGATGGCCAGTTTCAGGTTGCGCAACATCGGGCCGAAGTCGGTGAGTGCGCCTACCCCCATGAAAATGATGGGCGGAAGCAGTCCGGATTTGATCAGCGCATAATAAATGTAGTTCATCAGCCCCAGATCGTGTGCGATTTCGGGCAAAGGCATTTCGTACACGTTCTTGGCCATTGCGACGCCATCTTTTGTGTAGTGCACAAGTCCTTCGCCGTCAGCACCGAGCACGCCCATGCCGCCTCCGGGAAAGTTGGCAATCAGTACGCCGAAAGCGATGGGGATTAGCAGCAGTGGCTCGAACCCTTTCTTAATGCCAAGGTAAAGCAGTACGAAAGCCAGCAGATACATGATGAGGAAGCGCGGATCGGCCACAATGTCACCGATGGCGGTCATTCCATAGATTTTTTCAAATACTTCTTGCATGTCCTTACGCTTTAATCTTCATAATCACATCGTCTTCCGAAACGCTGTCGCCACTGTTGAAGCAGATTTCGGTTACCACGCCGTCCCATTCGGCCGCAATGGCGTTGAAGGTCTTCATGGCCTCGACGTAGCATACAATCTGGCCTTTCTTGACGGTGTCGCCCACCTTCACTGCGGTGTCGCCCGAGTTTTTGACCAGATAGAATTTGCCTTCAAGCGGACAGGCCAGCTCTTTGCCTTCTCCCGTACCGGTAGCGGCAGGAGCAGCAGCTGCGGTTTGTACGGCAGGCAAGGCACCAGCTTCGCCCAAAGTGACTTTGTAGGTCTGACCATTGACCTCAACTTGCAAGGTTTGGGGCAGTGCGACACCATGTTTGGCGCCTCTTTCGGCTTTGCGCTTTTCCAAATCGGCTTCGAAATCGGCTTTCGCCTTGCCCGATTTGTATGCACGGTATTGTTGCGGGTGCATGGCCAGTTCGAAGAGCTCTTCGTCGTCTTGACCAAAGTCCCAGTTATTCTCTTTCATTTCCTTGCGGAACTCGTCGAGTGCGTCGGGATAGTTTCCTTGCGGGTCCTCGGTGTGGAACTCGCGGCCTTCGGCTTGGGCTTTAGCCACCAGTTCGGGATCCAGTTCACCTGGCAGTTTTCCGGCTTTGCCCAACATCATGTCCCAAATGTCATCGGCAATCATGCTCCAGCGCTCTTTGCCTTTTTCCATTTGCATCACGTTCATCAGCGCCATGTTCTTGACGTATTGGCTGAACGGGGTTACGAGGCATGGATAACCCATCTTGGGCCATACATACGAAACCTCGTTGAACAACTTGATGAGCAGTTGGTCTTGCGTCATCGGTTGTTGGCCGTTTTTGGCCTTGTATTTATTGATGCTTTCGAGGTTGGTCTCGAGGTCGGTCATCAAACTGCCCATCATGCCGCCTGGCAGACCCGGAGCGATGAGCAGCGAGTTCATCAGACGGTTGCGGGGCGGAATGTAGTATCCCAAGAAGTCTTCCATCATGCCGAAAATCTGGGTGCGGACTTCCATGTACGCCTCCATGTTGATTTCGGGAACACTGAATCCTGCGTCCTTTAACATGGCTTGTACGGCCAGCACATCGGCGTGGCCTGTACCCCAAGAAAGCGGTTCCATGCCTACGTCAACGTAGTCGCAGCCAGCTTTGCACACCTCCAAAATCGAGGCCATGCTGAAGCCGGGGCCTGCGTGGCTGTGGTATTGGATGGGAATTTCTGGGTATTTGGCCTTGATGTTTGCCACAATGGCTCCCAATGATGCGGGGCGGCCGATACCGGCCATGTCTTTCAAACAGATTTCGTCGGCGCCAGCCTCAATCAGTTCAAAAGCCATCTTGGTGTAGTATTCAACCGTGTGCAACGGAGAAAAAGTGATGCACAAACTACATTGCGAAATCATGCCGCCTTCGTGTGCATAGCCAATCGACGGAATGATGTTGCGTGTGTCGTTCAAACCGCAGAAGGTACGCGCAATGTCGGTTCCTTGTGCTTTCTTGACCTTGTAAAACAATTTGCGGACGTCGGCGGGTACCGGGCTCATACGCAGACCGTTCAAACCGCGGTCAAGCATGTGTGTCTGAATGCCGGCTTCGTGGAAGGGCTTGGTCCATGCGCGAACTGCCTTGTTAGGGTTTTCTCCGAAAAGCAAGTTCACTTGCTCAAAACCGCCGCCGTTTGTCTCAACGCGGGCAAAACAGCCCATTTTTACAATGGCAGGGGCAACCTTGACCAGCTGGTCGACGCGGGGAACGTACTTGCCGGCTGATTGCCACATGTCACGAAAGACAAGACTGAATTTGACTTCTTTCTTTTTTGCCATGATGTGTTTAGGTTTATTATATTTTTTCGATTGTTTTTACTGCGCTTTTCCCATTGCTGATCTTTTGAATGGCAATTTCGATGGCCTGACGCACCGTGGGATCCACTTGGTTATTGCCACCTTTCACTTGCTTTACTTCTTCGGGGAAGAATTTGTTGACTACGTGAATCAACAGGTTTCCCATGCCGATAACCAATAACAGTACGGCAAATACCGTTCCGAGACCTATCAGCATTAGAATTAAGGGATGATCGATTGTCATATATGTATTATTTTTGTATATTTATTCATAAACAAGGAAGTTTTTGTATTTTTTATGCAAAAAAATCGGTGCAAAGTTAAAAATTTTTTCCAGAAAATAAAATAAAAAATGAGGGCATAAATTCTGTGAAATTCAAAAAAAAACAAGAAAATAGGTGTTTAAATAAAAATAGTGTATATTTGCATGTTATTTTTTGGTCACTATGATCAGTTTTACCGTTGCCTTATGCTTGTTGGTTGCCGGATATTTTTTGTACGGCAAACTGGTGGAGCGGGTGTTCGCTCCCGATAATCGGACAACACCTGCCACGTCGCTGAACGACGGGGTTGATTATGTCCCGATGAAACCGTGGCGTATTTTCATGATCCAGTTCTTAAACATTGCGGGTCTCGGTCCGATTTTTGGCGCCATTATGGGTGCCAAGTTCGGTTTGGCCTCTTATTTTTGGATTGTGTTCGGCTGCATATTTGGAGGTGCCGTACACGATTATTTTTCGGGAATGTTGTCGATGCGCAACGAAGGTTGCAATTTGCCGGAACTGCATGGTAAGTTCCTTGGTGAGCCGTTTCGTCAGTTCTCGCGTTTGTTTACGGCTTTATTGCTGTTGCTGACGGCTGCCGTATTTGTCTCTGGACCTGCCGGACTACTGTCCGAAATGACGCCAGACTACATGACCACGATATTCTGGATCGTTGTCATTTTTATCTATTACATGGTGGCCACGATGCTTCCGGTCGATAAGGTTATCGGCCGCTTCTATCCGCTATTTGCGGTGGCCTTGCTGTTTATGGCCGCCGGTGTGCTGGTGATGCTGTATGTGCGTCATCCGCAACTTCCTGAGGTTTTTGACGGAGTGCCGAACACCCATCCGAAAGGGCTGGCTGTTTTTCCGATGATGTTTATCAGCATTGCCTGTGGCGCTATCAGTGGTTTTCATGCCACGCAGTCACCGTTGATGGCCCGTTGTATCACCAACGAGCATCAGGGACGTTGGATTTTTTATGGAGCCATGGTGACCGAAGGGGTGGTAGCATTGGTTTGGGCTGCCGCTGCCATCTATTTCTTCCGTGAATATGGTTATGAAGAGTCAAATGCCGCTGTGGTGGTCAAGGCAATAACCTCGGATTGGTTGGGCTCGATTGGTGGAATCTTGGCAATATTGGGTGTCGTGGCAGCTCCGATTACATCAGGTGATACTGCCTTGCGCTCTGCGCGTTTGATCATTGCGGATATGCTACACGTCGGCCAAACGCGTATAGGTAAGCGTTTGTTGATTTCGGTCCCGCTCTTTTTGCTCACTTTGGGCTTTTTGGTCTATAGTTTGCACGATAAGGACGGCTTTAATATCATTTGGCGTTATTTTGCCTGCGCCAACCAATCATTGGCCGTGCTCACACTTTGGGCATTGTCGGTCTATTTGTTGCGGCATAAGGGCTGGTGGCATTTGATGACCCTGATTCCCGCAGTGTTCATGACAGCGGTCTGCGGTACCTATATTTTGTATGCCCCGGAGGGATTTTCTCTGCCGTATCAACCGTCAGTTGTGGCCGGAGTGTCTGTGGCGTTGGTGGTTACCGGTCTGTTTTATTGGATTATGCGAAAAAAAATTATCACACATATTTAATCTAATTCTAACTTAAAACTTAAACACTATGAAAAAATTGATTTTGTTAACTTGTGCTTTGGTAGGCTTCGTAGCCGCCATGAATGCTGAATCTTGCATCAAAACGGTGACTTCCGACAAGCAAGAGGTGATTTATAGCTTGGCAACTGTACAGCGCATTACGTTTGACCAAAACAACGGTGAAAGTTCGATGCGGGTGCAGTTCAATAACGGAGATGCCGACAAGGCTGAGGTAAAAACCGTGATTTTTGTTGACGCCACGCCTACTGAAGTGGCCGAATTTGTCGGAAACGACGTAAAATATTACGTATTTCCCAATCCTGTTCAACAAACATTGACCTTGAAAGGTGCCGACAAAGGCGCACCGGTGATTGTCTACGACTTGACTGGTCGTGTGTGCATGCGTGCCGAGGTGTCGGATGAGAACGGCTTGCAATTGAATGTATCGGGGCTTTCTGCCGGTCAGTATATCATTCGTGCCGGAGTTACCGCACTTCACTTTGTGAAAAAATAAACGACATAGTCAATATGGCAAAAAAGGATTTGCTGACCTACAGTCTCAAACATATCGCATCCGAAGTGTCGCAACAATGGACAAAGCGCGCATTTCGGTTCAACGAAGGGTACAAGCGTTTTCTTGACGCTTCGAAAACCGAGCGTGAAGCCGTTGCAACCGCAGTCAAGCAGCTGCAGGAAAACGGCTTCAGGCCTTTTCGGTTGGGTGACGCGATTAAACCCGGTGACAAAATCTATTTTGAGAACCGTCACAAATCCTTGATTGCCGCAGTAATTGGTACCGAGCCGATTGCAAAGGGAATCCGCTTGCTGGCCGCTCATATCGATTCGCCCCGATTGGACTTGAAGCCCAATCCTCTTTATGAAGACAGCGAATTGGCATTGCTCAAGACACATTACTATGGTGGAATTAAGAAATACCAATGGACCACGATTCCTCTGGCAATGCATGGCGTATTGATGTTGTCAGACGGCCGTAAGGTCGAAGTGTCAGTTGGCGAGGAGGATAAAGACCCCGTGTTCTATATCGACGACTTGCTGCCGCACTTGGCCCAAGACCAGATGAAGCGCTCGGGTAGCGAGGTGATTCGGGGCGAAGAGTTGAATGTGGTGGTAGGTTCGCTTCCACAAAGCAAGGAAGACGAGAAGCAGGCCGTCAAACAACATGTGTTGCAGTTGCTGAATGACAAATACGGTTTTGTGGAACGCGATTTTCTCGCTTCTGAAATCGAAATCGTACCTGCAGCCAAAGCCAGGGATGTGGGTTTTGACCGCGGATTGACGGGTGCATACGGCCAAGACGATCGTGTCTGTGCCTATCCGGCGCTGCAAGCGGTGCTGTCGCAAGAGTCGCCCAAAAATACGGTGGCTGTGGTGTTAGCCGACAAAGAAGAAATCGGCAGTGTGGGCAACAGTGGTATGCAATCGGCATTTTTCCAATATTTTGTGGCGGACATTGCCGAAACGCTTGGCAGCAATGAACGTACGGTCATGATGGCTTCGAAGTGCCTGTCGGCCGATGTGAATGCTGCGTTTGACCCGACGTTTGCCTCTGTTTCGGAGCAGATGAACGCCTCGTACATCAATCGAGGCATGGTTTTGACCAAATATACCGGTGCCCGTGGCAAATCGGGCGCATCCGACGCCAATGCCGAATTTGTGGCTGAAGTGCAACATGCGTTCGACGCGGCCAAAATTCCATGGCAAATCGGCGAGTTAGGCCGTGTGGACCTTGGTGGAGGCGGTACAGTGGCGGGCTATTTGGCAAACTTGGGCATGGAAGTGCTTGATGCCGGTGTTCCGGTGTTGTCGATGCATGCCCCCTATGAACTGACGTCGAAGCTTGATGTGTATGCCACCTATTTGGGTTTTGACTGTTTTTTGAAAACACTGTAACTTTATAAATACATCTGTATGGCATTCAATAAAATCGGGATATTAGTCGCAATGGACAGCGAGTTTGCCTTGATGAAAAACCTGCTTGTCGATATCCGCGAAACGGATTTTCATAAAAAGGCGGTCGTAGGTCGGGTGGGCGGTAAGCTGGTCGGCCTGATGAAAACTGGTATTGGCAAAGTCAATGCGGCGATTTCGGCCATTGAACTGATTGACGGATTTGCTCCCGATTGTATCATCAACACGGGGGTCGCCGGCGGTATCGACCGCAGTGTCGACGTGGCCGATATTGTCGTTGGCGCAACAACCTGTTACCATGATTTTTATGCTGGCGAGGTGGCTGATCATTTGTTGGAATTGGGATTCCCTGACGAAATTCCGGCCAACAAACAACTGCTTGATTCGTTGCGTAGCCAAAGCCAAGTCAATCCGTCGGTCAAAATCGGTCAGATTTGTACGGGCGACCAGTTTATTACCAACAATGACGCGCTCGAAGTAATCAAAAACAAACGCCCCGCCGGCTTGGCCGTAGATATGGAGTCGAACAGTGTGGCGCATGTGTGTTTTATGCGCAAAGTCCCATTCGTAAGTTTTCGCGTCATCAGCGATACGCCTTGGGTTGACAATCAAGCCCAGCAATATGCCGATTTTTGGACTTCGGCCCCTCAAAAGACCTTTAACTTGCTTAGCGATTTGATTGAACAAATCTGACGGTATGCATTTGTTTTTTGCTCCGGATATTGCCAACAATCCAGTCTTACCGGAAGAGGAGTCAGCCCATGCGGTGCGTGTGTTGCGCCTCGAAGCGGGCGAAACCGTATTGGTGCTCGATGGACAGGGAGGTGTGTACCAAGCCACCATTGCGGTCGCGCACCCTAAACATTGCGTACTCAACAGTCTCGAGCGTGTGACACCGTCGGCTCCCCGCCCGTATCGTTTGCATATAGCCATTGCACCGACCAAAAATATGGACCGCTTGGAATGGTTCGTCGAAAAAGCAGCCGAGATTGGTATAGACGAGATTTCTCCTGTGTTTTGTCGTTTTTCGGAGCGCAAGGTGCTGAAATGCGAGCGGTTGCAGAAAATATTGGTGTCGGCGATGAAACAGTCGAAACAGGCATTTCTGACGCAGCTCAACGAGCCTTGTACCTTCAAGGAATTTGTGACGCGCGCCACCGCCGACCAAAAATTTATCGCTCACTGTCATGAGGCAGACAAACGCTTGTTGTCGCACGAGGTGAGAAAAGCGACTTCGGTGCTGGTGATGATTGGTCCGGAGGGTGATTTTAGCGATGAGGAAGTGGCGTTGGCCTTGCAAAACGGTTATGTGCCGGTGTCGTTGGGCGAAACGCGACTACGCGTCGAAACAGCCGCTTTGGTGGCTTGCCACACGGTGGCAGTTATCAACGAACTTTGAAATAGCGCGTAGGGTTACTCTAAGGTCAGATGAAAAGTTGCAATAAAGTCTTTCAGCGCCGAATTTTCTTCAATGTATAGTTTTAGTTTTTCCTTTGGGGTGGCAGTGAGGGTGGTGTCTTCCGAAACATTGATGTTGATCTCTATCAGGTCGTTTTTGAGAGACGAACGCAAGTGAGCCAGCAATTTGGACTTGATTTTGAGCAAATCCTGTTCAATGAGAGAACCTTTGACTTCCACAGTAATGATGTTTCCTTCGAGGGCAGGCACCTTGGTGAAAAT
This sequence comes from Paludibacteraceae bacterium, assembly GCA_017614195.1. Lineage (GTDB taxonomy): Bacteria > Bacteroidota > Bacteroidia > Bacteroidales > Paludibacteraceae > Enterocola. The sequence goes on along the minus strand of JAGACJ010000083.1, from coordinate 9,117 downwards.
ATGGTGTATGCGTTTGTATTCGGGAATATCCTCCTTGAAAGTGTACCATGCAGCCATCAATTGATCTTCGGTAAACGCTTCTTGCTTAATGGTATTCTGAGTTTGTTCTTGTTCGTCGGTGGTTTTGGACTTGATGCCGATGATTTGTCCGATACCCATTGATAATCCACCGAGAGATTTTGCTTTTTGCAAAGTAGAAGCGGCTTTTACAGGAGCTATGTTGCGAGACACCGGAATATTATTGACGGCTTGTACAGGTGCTTGCGCAGGAGTTTGCAAGCGTTGTTGTGCCGAAGATGTCGGTGTCGGCGAAGTGGGCGATACTGATGAGAAGAACGGAATCAGTGCCCGTTTTCGGAACTTACGGCTGATTTTTTTTTTGATCCGAAAGTTGGCAGATTCGGATAAGCATCAGTTCGGCAATCAGGCGTTTGTTTTTGCTCGGCCTTGAGTCGGATTCGCATTGTGCCGCCAAATCAAGGGCCTCGTACAAGAATTCGTTGCTACATTTGGCGGCTTGCTCCTGATACCGTTTTTTTATGCCTTCGCTTACCGATAACAAGGAGAGAGTGGCTGCGTCTTTGCTGACGAGCAGGTCGCGCAGGTGACTGGCCAATCCGGTGACGAAATTCTCGACGGTGAACCCCTTGAGCAGAATTTCGTTGAGCAACAACAACGATGCTTTTACATCATTGTTGAGCGCGCTGTCGACAAATTTGAAGAAGTGTTCGAAGTCGAGGATGCCTAAACTTTCGGTAATGTCCTTGTAAGTGATGTTTTTGCCACAGAAACTGACGATTTGGTCGAATGTGGACAAAGCGTCGCGCATACCTCCGTCTGACTTGACTGCAATGGCGTTGAGCGCGTCAATATCGATTGTAACTCCTTCTTTCTCAGCGATATTTTTCAAGTGGTTGACGATGTCGTCAACGGTAATGCGGCTGAAGTCATAGACTTGGCAACGCGATAGAATCGTGCTGAGAATCTTGTGTTTCTCGGTCGTTGCCAAAATGAAAATGGCGTATGAAGGCGGTTCTTCGAGCGTTTTCAGAAAAGCGTTGAAGGCCGACGCAGTCAGCATGTGCACCTCGTCGATGATATAGACACTGTATTTACCGATTTGAGGCGGAATGCGAACTTGCTCGATCAGTGCGCGAATTTCGTCTACGCTGTTGTTTGAGGCGGCGTCGAGCTCGTGAATGTTCATCGAACGGCCCTCGTCGAAAGTCTTGCATGAGTCGCATTGCCCGCACGCTTCGCCATCGGCGGTGCGGTTGGTGCAGTTGATGGTTTTGGCGAAAATCCGGGCGGTCGTCGTTTTGCCCACACCGCGCGTTCCGCAGAAAAGATAGGCGTGCGCCAACTGGTTTTGGGCAATCGCGTTTTTCAGCGTCTTGACCAAGGCCTGCTGACCAACCACGGTGTCGAATGTGGCGGGACGGTACTTACGGGCAGAAACTAAATATTCCGACATGGACTGTTCGTTTTAACTGTTGGCAAAGGTAATAAAAATCTTGTTACGCTCTCAACGATAAACGCTGACTGTTGATAAGTTTTTTGTTTCAAGATTGGCGTGGAGTACGCCAAATGAGGACCAGTTCCATGACGGCCGCATACAACAAGCATATTACCCAAAGACTGTTGCCCATATACATTAGAATAGCGGTGGCGAGATAGAATACTGCGGTGAGAGTCTGCATGGTGGACAAGCGTTTGAGGCGCAAGTCATCGCCTTGGTAGCGGGTGCTGACGCGTACATAGCCGATAATAACGGCTCCGACACCTACACAAATGGCGGCTGCAAGATGGTGCAACAGGTATATGACGGCTCCAATGAAGACAAGTGCCGCGCCAATCAGATGAAAAATGTCGGATTTATTTGGTTTTGTCATAAATAATGTACAAGTCTTCGTTGCCGGCTTTCATGTGATAGCGCTCACGTGCGAATCGCTCGAGGTCTTCGGGGTCGGTGCCCAGTTGCTCCTGACTGGTTTTGTTTTTGGCGGTTTTTTGCTTGACTGCCGCAATCTCCTGTTCCAGTTGCTGTATCTGTCGGGTGTAACGCATACGCGCCCTGATGTTATAGGGTTGTGCGTACAGCAAAATCAGGGTAAACGTCACTATTACGACGATGTATTTCAGATTCCGACCTAAAAAACGAAATATTTTTTTCATCTCCACAAAGATACTGCAATAAATTGAAAATCACAATTTCATTTGGAAAAATTATTGTAACTTTGCGGAGTTGAAAATAACAGCGTAAAAAAGACATTTTAGAAGCTTAAAAACAGATAGGCGATATGGCAAAGCAACTTACTTCGAGAGCGGAGAATTATTCGCAATGGTACAATGATTTGGTGATTAAGGCAGACCTGGCCGAAAGCTCGGCTGTGCGTGGCTGTATGGTAATCAAGCCCTATGGCTATGCCATTTGGGAGCGAATGCATGACGAACTTGACCGTATGTTTAAGGAAACCGGTCACGTCAACGCATATTTTCCTCTCTTTATTCCCAAGTCGTTTTTGAGCAAGGAAGCTGACCATGTCGAAGGTTTTGCCAAAGAATGCGCCGTAGTGACGCACTACCGTTTGAAACAAAATCCTGACGGTCCCGGTGTGGTGGTGGACCCCGCTGCCAAGTTAGAAGAGGAGCTTATCGTGCGTCCGACCTCCGAAACCATTATTTGGAGTACTTATAAAAACTGGATCCAGTCGTATCGCGACCTGCCGATTCTCTGTAACCAGTGGGCGAATGTAGTGCGTTGGGAGATGCGTACCCGATTGTTCCTGCGTACCGCCGAGTTCTTGTGGCAGGAAGGTCATACTGCCCATGCCACCGAAGCCGAAGCCATGGCCGAAGCGCAGAAGATGTTGCATGTTTACGCCGATTTTGCCGAGAATTTCCTCGGTATTCCGGTGATACAAGGCGTGAAATCGGCTAACGAGCGTTTTGCCGGTGCAGTCGAGACTTTCTGTATCGAGGCACTGATGCAAGACGGTAAGGCATTGCAGGCTGGTACCTCTCACTTCCTTGGCCAGAATTTCGCCAAGGCGTTCGACGTAACGTTCGTAAACAAAGAAAACAAGCAGGAACTTGTGTGGGCTACCTCATGGGGCGTTTCGACCCGTTTGATGGGTGCGTTGATTATGTCGCACTCTGATGACAACGGTCTGGTGCTTCCTCCGAACCTGGCACCATACCAAGTGGTGATTGTGCCGATTTACAAGAATGACGAGCAGTTTAAGGCGGTTGAGGCACGTATTTTACCGCTTGTCGACCAACTGAAGGCCGCTGGTATTCGTGTAAAATACGACAATGACGATACGAAAAAACCCGGTTGGAAATTTGCCGAATATGAGTTGAAGGGTGTGCCCGTACGTCTGGCGATGGGAGCCATGGATTTGGAAAACGGTACGATCGAAGTGGCTCGCCGCGACACGATGACCAAAGAATCGTTGCCGCTTGACGGCATTGTCGGACATGTGAAATCTCTGATGGATGTGATTCAAAAGAATATCTATCAGAAAGCGTTGGATTACCGCAAATCTGTTACCCGTACGGTCGATACTTACGAAGAGTTCAAAGTCGAAATCGAAAAAGGCGGTTTCTTGCTTTGTCACTGGGACGGCACGCCCGAAACCGAGGAAAAAATCAAGGAAGAGACCAAAGCGACGATTCGCTGCATTCCGTTCGACGGCGACAAGACACCAGGCAAATGCATGGTGACTGGCAAACCGTCGAAACAACGGGTGGTGTTTGCCCGCGCATATTGATTTTTTTATAAACAAATAGACGCGATTGGGACTGAAGAGTCTGTTTTCTGAGAATAAGTCCGAAGTCAAGGACGTAATGTATCTGGTGGCGCTGCAAGGATTAAACTTTGTCGCGCCATTGGTGGTTTTGCCCTATCTGATGAAAGTCCTCGACGCCACCAATTTCGGCTATATAGGTTTTTCGCTGGCTGTGTGCCAGTATCTGCAGCTGATTGTCGATTTCGGATTCAACCTCAGTGCCACCAAACGGATTGCGCTGGTGCGCGATAACAAGGAGGAGGTGAACCGTATCTTTTCGGCGACTTTTTTCAGTAAAATGCTGTTGCTCGCTTTGTCGGCGGTGTTGCTGGTGGCGGTGTCGTTCATTCCCCGGTTCGCAGTTTACCGTCCGACCCTTTACATCATGTTCCTGACGGTGATTGGCAACGCCTTTCTGTTTGTGTTCCTGTTTCAAGGCATCGGTCAGGTCAAGTGGGTGTCGATAGGCAATGCCATCGCCAAGTTCGCCTTGCTACCCTTGACCTTTGTCTTTGTGAAGAAACCAGACGATGTATTGATTGCTGCGGTATTGCAAGCATCGGTTTCGGTGTTGGCGGCAATCTTTACCATCGGTCTGACGGCGCACAACCGTTGGGCTTCGCTGGTACAAGTCTCATGGACACAGATCAGAAACGAAATGCGTGAGAGTTGGCCGATATTTCTGTCATCGGCGGCCATCAATGTATATACGGCTTGCTTTATCGTCTTTTTGGGTTGGTTCGCGTCGGCAGGCGAGGTAGGTCGTTATTCGGCGGCAGACCGGGTGATGCGGGCGCTTTGTTATGCGGTGATTATGCCGGTGTTGCAGGCGTTTTATCCCAAAGTCAGCCGTATGGCAGCCGACGCGCGTGCCGAAGCCGTCAGATTAAACCGGCAGCTGCTTGGAGTGGTGATGGCTGGTATGACGTGTGTCTGGGCAGCGTTGTTTTTTGGCGGTCCGTGGATTGAGTATTGGTTACAAGGAAACTATGTCGGCACTTCGACGCTGTTCCGAATAGACGCGTTCGTTCCTCTCTTTGTGGGCGTCGGTGGCGTTTTCGGACAATTGTATCTGTTGGCTTTGGGGGGCAGCCGTCAAAAAAAACAGTTCGAAGGTGTATATCTGGCAGTCGCTGTAATCGCCATTGTCGCAGTACTCGCGCTGACTCCGGTCCTTGGCGCGCGAGGCACGGCATTGGCACTATTGGTTACCGAGGCGTCCGTCGCCCTATTGTTTACCCTGTTTGCTTCAAAGATGACCCATGGGATATAGTGCACCATATCTGACTCTTTTCGGTATCTTGATAGGTATCGCTGTATTGCAGTTAATCGTCAAGCGCGACTTTCTGCAAAACGTGCTGATGCTGTCGGTGATGGTCGTGTTTACGGTCTTTTTCGGCTTTCGCGGATTTGTCGAAACCGATTGTATCGTCTATTATCCGCTCTTTCAAGAAATTCCCGTCTTTGGCGACGGCATTTGGAAGTCCTTCTCCTCGTTGCATTTCGAACCCGGTTTTTTGTTGTGGACCTCGCTTTTGAAATCCATCAACTCCTCCTACGAATTCTACATGGTCGTCAATACCATTGTAGACTTGTTGCTGCTGACGGTGATGTATAACCGGTATTTTCCGAAGCGGTACTATGCCTTTTTTGTCTTGCTTTATCTGGCATTCTTTGGTATCGCATACGAATTCAATCTCTTGCGCAATGTGAAAAGCATGCTTCTGTTCTGCCTGTCGCTCAGGTATGTCGAAGAGCGGAAAGCAGGAAAATACATGTTGTTCAATCTTATAGGAATGCTGTTCCATTGGTCTGCGGTGTTGTATATGCTGATGTATTTCGTTTTTCGCAACGATTTGTCGCAACGTCGTTATTTCGTGCTGCTTGGAATCAGCATGGTCATGTATATCGTGTCGCCTTTTATTATCGAGTATGGCGTATGGCTGGTCTCGCTGTTGGGCGGAACGGTTGGCGAACGGGCGACCGCCTATCTGTCGGTACAAGAGTATGCACGCACCAAAATGTTTTCGTTAGGTGATCTCGACCGTATGCTTGTCGGCTTGCTTGTTGGCCTTAAGTTTAAGGATTTGAAGCAGTTACGCACAGAGAACGCTCTTTTTCTGCACGTCTATATTGTGTACCTGATGTTTGCGTTTTGCGGACATGGTATGGAAATTCTGCATACGCGTGTGGCCAATTTGTTTGTCGTGGGTGTCTGGGTGATATGCCTGTCGCTGGTTCAGGTCGAACGCAAGTTGATCGCGACGGTTCTTTTCCTGTATTTCTCGTTCTCGTCGATGTTCAAGGTCTGGTCGCAGTCCGACAGCAATCAGTTTATGCAATACGACAATTATTTGCTCGACGACAAAATGATCTCGTTCGAAGAGCGTGAGCGTTATTATTATACCATATATCCCGAAGGAAAGTGACTATGGTGGATGTGAGTGTTATATGGGTTAATTATCATACGTCTGACTTGTTGAAAGCCAGTATCGGTTCGGTGGTGCGCAATACGCGCAGGTCGTACCAGCTGATTGTTGTCGACAATGATTCCGAGCCCGACTTGGGAAATGAGTTGCAGCAACAATACGGCGCGGCGTTGCAGTTTGTGCCTTTGCCCGAAAACGTTGGCTTTGGCGGGGCCAACAATGCCGGAGTACAAGTGGCTTCGGGACGTTATCTGTTTTTCTTGAACCCCGATACCGTGTTACTCAACCCGGCCATTGACTTGTTGGCCGAATACATGGATGCGCATCCCGAAACCGCTGTCGCGGGGGGAAATCTGTTTGACGCAGCCCTAAGCCCCGCCCATTCGTACATGCGTCTTTTCCCATCGCTGCGTCTGTCGCTGATAGCCATGGCCGGCAATCGCGTGGAGCGGTGGACGTTGGGCCGGAGTGCCCAGTTTAACTATACAGACAACGTTGTCGATGTGGCTTATATCACCGGTGCCGACTTGATGGTGCGAGCCAGTGTGTTTGAACAAGTCGGCGGGTTTGACAGCCGGTTTTTTATGTATTATGAAGAAACCGACTTGTGCAAGCGGATTGCACTCGCCGGTCATGCCGTCCAAAATGTGCCGGACGCCCGAATCCAACACTTCGAAGGCGTGACGTTTTCGGCTTCCGAAACGCGCGAATCCATGAAAGCTGTTTCGCGCAAATACTATTATCGCAAACATTTGTCGGGTGTTGAAAGAAATTTTGCTATCTTTGTAGAATGGCTGAATGCTTTTTTGCGCGTAATCGCTTTTTGTGTCCTCAGAAAGCGCGAAAAATATGAATATTGGAAGATTAGATTGAAATATGCATAGTGTCCTTTTTATTACCCAGTCTTGTGCGTATGGAGCCACCGGTGGCGGCTTGGGGGGACGGATGTTGATGTCGATGCTTGAAGGATGCGTCGGACAAGGTCTGGATGTGGCTGTTTTAGGCCCGAAAACAATGGAATTGCCTCATTTGCAACAAGCTCGAGTGCTGGATTTTAGGACACGGAGCAATAAGTTCTTGACATTCTTGAGATTGCTGTCCGGCTATCAGGCACTGTGCGGTTGGCGGGAGCACCTCAAGTTGCAAAGTTTGATTGCCACGCAAGAGTACGATTGGGTCTTTATGGATGTGTCGCTGTTCGGTAAACTGACCCGTTTTACGCGTCGATATTCCCAATCGCGGTGTCTTGTGCATTTCCAAAATATTGAATACGACTATTTCAAGGGGCAGGCAAAGGCTTTGCCGTTCTGGTACCGGTTGGTTTATTGGAACGCTGCCTATAACGAGCGGCTCGCAGCCAAATACGCGCACGACATCTCGTTGGTGAATTTTGAAGAGGCAGGGCGGCTGAAATCCTTGTACGACCGTACGTTTGATTTGTGCCTTCCTGTTTGTATGCATGCACCCGTGTTGTCGCAAAAACAGCCCGACAACCAGACCTTGCAGCTGTTGTTTGTGGGAGCTCCGTATTATGCCAACGTACAGGGTATCCGCCATTTTATCCAGCACATCTTGCCACATACCACGGCGCATCTGACAGTCGTTGGCCGGGATATGGCGACGCAGTTGGCCGATGTCCTGACCCCGCAAGTGACTTGTCTAGGCTTTGTGCCCGACCTGGCCGAAGCATACGCCAAAAGCCATGTGGTCGTGGCGCCGTTGTACGTGGGAGCCGGTATGAAAGTGAAAATCGCCGAGGCGTGGGCGTATGGCAAAAAAGTGATTGCCACCACGTTCGCGGCTTCGGGATATGATGTCAGCGATGCCCAGACCATTACCTTGTGCGACGATGACCAACTGTTTGCCGACGCGATTAACAGAGAACCCATCGGAGATGGTGTCTGCAAGGCGGCTCGTCAGAAATTCGAGCAGCTGTATGACACCAAGGTGGTACAGCAGAAAATGAAAGCGTTTTTGGAAAGCCGTTTATGAAACGCATCTTGTATATTACCGCATTTCCTCCTAATGAGTGTACTGGAGGACAGATGTTCTCGAAGTGTGCCATACAGGATTTGGCCCGCTCTCATCGGGTGGATGTGTGGTACTTTGCCTATCCTGGCCATGCTTGCGATGTCGTTGTGCAGGGTAATGTCGGCGATGTGCGCCAGTGGGAGGCCAAGCGTTTTTCGTGGTTGCGCTATCTGTGGGTGTATCCCATTTTTTCGCGTCGCATGAACGGCCGTTTTTTGCGCGAGCTCAAACGTGTGGCATTGTCGTACGACATCTTGTATTTTGATTTTTCGCAAGTGGCGCTGGCTTCGCTTTTTGTGTCGCATCCGTGCAAGATTATCCGTATGCACGATGTGCTGTGTCAAAAATTTGACCGTACCAATTCGCTGGTTTCCAAATGGATACGTAAGACTGAAGAGCAGATTGTACGTTCGGCGAAAAAAGTTTTTGTCCCTTCGGAGAAAGACGTACGACTTTTACTTGAAAATTATGGCGTTACCGCCGAATATACCCACGAGTACTTGAAACCGTTTGTAATAGACGAACCGGTTGTCCCGACCAATCAGGTGGCTTTGTACGGATATTGGAAACGACCCGAAAACGCCGACGGACTGCGGTGGTTTTTGCAGCGGGTGATACCATTGTCAAACAAGAAGTGGCACTTTGTTACCATTGGTGGAGGCATGTCGGAGTCGCTACGAGCTGAGGCCGAACAGGCAGGGGTGCATTGTTTGGGCTTTGTTGACGATCCATTGCCCGAGTTGTTTAAGTCTGCGGCGTTGGTCGTACCGTTGTTTCGGGGGGCTGGGGTCAAAGTAAAGGCCTTGGACGCGCTTAGTACAGGTACGTATGTCGTAGGAACGCATGTGGCTCTGGAGGGATTGCCT
>JAGACJ010000082.1 GCA_017614195.1 Paludibacteraceae bacterium | reverse complement strand
GCGATGATGGCCGAAATGCAAGGGAAGCATAGCAGAATGAAGAGCATATACACAAGGCCTTTGAGCGGGCTGAAATTGGGGTCGGCCTGAATGGCGCTGACCAGCCCGTCGTCTTCCTCGTCGGTTTCTTCGCCCAGGTACAGGATCGACAGCGTACTGATGGCGATTTCCTTGGCGGGAAGGGCCGAAAGGACGCTCACACCCATCTTCCAGTCGAATCCGATTGGGGCGACGGCCGGTTCGATGGCCTTGCCGATGCGTCCGATGTAACTGTTTTCCTGATGTTGCTCCAGGGTCTCGTTTTCGCCCTGTAGCGGGAAGTAGCCCAATGCCCAGATAATGACCGAAGCGGCCAGAATGGTGGTTCCCATCTTCTTGAGGTATTGCACCGATTTCTCCCACATGTGGTGGCCGACTGCGCGCAGGGTCGGTATGCGGTAGGGGGGGAGTTCCATGACAAACGGCGTGTCTTCGCCTTTGAACAGTGTTTTCTTAAACAGACGGGCCACCCCAATGGCAACCAGAATGCCGATGCAGTAGAGCATCATCATCATCGCGGAGGCGTGCTCGGGGAAGAAGGCGGCAGTAAATAAGACATAGACCGGAATCCGGGCGCTGCACGACATAAACGGTGTGATGAGCATGGTGATCATCCGGTTGTTGCGGCTTTCGAGCGTGCGCGTGGCCATGATGGCCGGGATGCCACAGCCGAAGCCCATCAGCATGGGCACGAACGACTTGCCGTGCAGCCCCATGCGGTGCATAATCTTGTCCATTAGAAAGGCGGCGCGGGCCAGGTAGCCCGAGTCTTCCATCAGTGCGACGAAGAAATACAGAATCAGGATGTTGGGCAGAAACGACAAGACCGCTCCCACGCCCCCGATGCATCCGTCGATGAGCAGGTCCGACAGCGGTCCGGCCGGCAGATGGTTGCGCAGAAGCTCCATTAGGGCGTTTACGCCCGTGTCAATCCAGTCTTGCGGATAAGCGCCCAGACTGAAGGTACAGGCAAACATGATCCACATGAACAGCAGGAAGATGGGGTATCCCCAAAACTTATGCGTGATGATTTGGTCGATGGTGCGGGTCAGTTTGAACACGTCGTTGTCGCCCTGGCTGTACGTTTCGGCAAGGGCTCCCGAAATGAAGCCGTATTTGGCGTTGATGACCGCCGACTCGCTATCTTCCGAAAGTTCCTCCTCGATGTGCGGCAACCATTTGTCGCGGTATTCCATAATGTCCCGGCTGTTCGACAGTGTTGCAACGAACGCTTCGGCCTGACGGTCCTTTTCCATCAGTTTGGTGGCGAAAAACCGGGCCGATATGCTGCTCTCGAAGTTGTCGGCGCTCTTGATGTCTTGCGTGAGGCGGTCGATGGCGCGCTGCAAATCCCCTCCGTGGTTGATGTGCACATGCCGTACCGAAGGTTCTGTGCCTTCGTACACGCGAATGACGGTTTGGAACAAATCCTTCATGCCGCTATCTCCGCCAAAACCTTCGGAAGCGATGGTGGGTACGATGGGAACGCCGATCATGTCGCCCAAGGCCTTGTAATCGAAACGATCGCCGTTCTTTTCCAACTCGTCGTACATGTTGAGCGCAATGACCATCGGAATGTCCATGTCAAGCAGCTGGGTGGTGAGGTACAGGTTGCGTTCAAGGTTGGAGGCGGCCACGATGTTGAGAATCAGGTCGGGCTTGCGCTCGAAGATGTGTTTGCGGACATACAGCTCTTCGGGCGAGTAGGTTGACAGCGAATAGGTGCCGGGCAGATCGGCCATCTGAATGCGGTAGCCGTCGAAGTCGAAATGCCCTTCCTTGGCATCAACGGTGATGCCGCTGTAGTTACCCACATGTTCGTGCGCCCCCGAGGCCAGGTTAAACAGCGAGGTCTTGCCGCAGTTGGGGTTGCCGACCAGCGCCACGTTGATCGTCTTGCCTTTTTCCTGGGCGATATGCGTCAGCACTTCGTCGTCTTCGACCACCGAAGGCAGGTCGGTGTGTTCGGCACGCTGCTCTTTTGCCTCTTGCTCGCTGACAATCTCAATCAGGGCCGCCTCGCTACGCCTCAGCGACACCTCGTAGTCCATAATCTGATATTTGATAGGATCTTTGAGGGGGGCGTTGAGCAGTACATCGACCTGCTTGCCGCGGACAAATCCCATCTCGATGATGCGCTTGCGGAAATTGCCGCTGCCGAGCACTTTGACGATTCGGCCGCTTTCGCCAGTCTTTAAGTCCGATAGTTTCATATAAATCCAATAAGAATTTGCTGCAAAGTTATTGATCTTTGACCGGTCTTGCAATCGCAAAATGCTGTTATTTTTTTGAGGAGATATTCACAAGAATTAGGGATGTTTTACCTTGATGATGCCATTTGAGATGGCGTAGATGGTCAAACCTGCGAGTGATTTTATGCCTGTCTTAGACGAAATATTCTTGCGGTGCGAGATAACCGTATGTGTTGACAGGCACAAGCGGTCGGCCACCTCTTTGTTTGAAAGTCCTTCGAGCAGCAGGCGCAACACGTCAATCTCGCGCTCCGACAATTGCTTGGCGTTGTTAGATTGTACCTCGACGTTGTATTGGGAGCGCTCGCGCAAACGGTCTTCGTAACGTTCAATCAGCGGAATGAGAATGTTGTTCTCAATGAGCGTATGTATGCGCAAATCGTTTTGAAAATCGAAAATGTAATGAAGCAGTTCGCGCCGGATGTTGTCTTCATCCTTGAAATCCAAGTATTTGATGAGCAGTTTCTTGATGTCGGCCAGACTTTCGTCGATGTCGCTGTGCAGATGTTTGTAGCGGTCCACGCTGTAGTTGCGGTCGATTTTGCCTTCAAGCAGGCTGCGGATGTAGGGGAACACTTTGCTGTTTTCGTAATCGAAATGTTCCGAAATCTCAAGCGTGTAGGTGTCGATGAAGTTGGTCAGCAGTGTTCCGGCCTCGGGATTGGAGCGGCCTATCTGGTTGATAAGACTGCGGATGGCCGGAATCCGCTCTTCCAGGTAGTACCGGTGGCTGTTGGCCAGAAAGTTGAGCAGCGTGTGCAGGTCCTGCCCGTCGAGTTCGGGCAGTTTGTCGATGGGCTCGTTGCGGTAGATGTTGATGAGCGTGAGCAGCAGCGAGCAGTGAATCTGGTTTTTGTCGCAAATGTCGCCGATGGTTTTCTCTTTGACTACGAGCGGAATCCCAAGGTGCTCGAACATGAGTACCAGCTGGTAGTCGTCGGCGATAATTTCGGCGATTTTTTGATTGACGGAGTATAGCATACGGCTCAAAAGTTAACACAAAGTTAATAATTTGTCGGCGTTATCGATTGCCGAACCGGCAATTTTTTGTAATTTTGAAAGACAAACTTTAAAATCTTACTTTATGATTACATTACTAATCTATCTGTTGGTGGCCGCCTTGGTAATCATGCTGGCCGCCTGGTTGTTGCCGGGCATCTCCGTCAAGAATTTCGGTTGGGCGTTTCTTGCCGCCGTTATTGTCGGCCTGCTCAACGCTTGCATCGCCTTCTTGCTCGAAAAACTGGGGCTGGACGCGACCTATGGCGCGATTGTCAGCCTGTTGGTCAATGCCTTGTCTATCTGGCTGGCCGGCAAACTATTGTCGGGCTTTACTGTCAAAAACTTTGTGTGGGCCTTGGTTTGTGCCTTGGTGATTGCTGTCTGCCAATGGCTGCTCGGCCCCTTGTTCTAATCCGTCACGATTGTTGACGTCCAAGGGTTTCGCACCGTCGGTGCGGAACCCTTTTTTTTATTCCCCGCAATGCGGATGTTCGCACGGCCGCTCTTCGAACTCGAGGGTGGCGTGGTGGATGCCGCGTTCGCGCAATCCGGCTTTGAGCCGTTGTTTGACCGCTTCCATCTCGGCCATGTCGTGGGGCTCGATATGGACGGTCAGGGCGTTTTCGGTGGTGCTGATGCCCCAGACATGCAGGTGGTGGCAGCCTTTTACCCCGGGGTCTTCGCACAGCCAGGCCTCGATGGCTTCGGCGTCGATGTCGGACGGCACGCCGTCGAGACTCAGGCGCAGACTATCGTGCAACAGGCTCCAGGTCGAAACCACAATGACAATGCCGATGACGATGCCGATGATCGGGTCGATGAGGTCCCAGTCGGTATAGTGGATGACAATGCCCGACACGACCACACCGACCGAAACTAGCGTGTCCATGGCCATGTGCAGGTAGGCTCCGCGAATGTTGAGGTCGCCGCCTTGCTTGCGCATGAGCAGGTAGGCGGTGGCGGCGTTGATGACCACTCCGATGCCGGCCACCCATGCGATGGTCAGTCCCTCAATGTTGTTCGGATGGATAAATTTGCTGACGCATTCGGCAAAAATGACCCCGACGGCAATCAGCAGGATGACCGCGTTGGTCAGCGAGGCCAGAATGGTGCTCTTTTTGTAGCCGTAGGTGTAGTGGCGGTTGGCCGCTTTTTGCGACAGCCTGACGGCGATATACGACAACAGCAGGCTGGCTGTGTCGCCCAGATTGTGGCCGGCGTCGGCGAGCAGCCCCATCGAGTCTTGCCAGATACCGGCGGCGGCCTCGGCAATGACGTAGAGCAGGTTGATGACGATGCAGATTACCAGCGTGCGTCCAACGGCCTCAGCGGCAAGGACGTGGTGGTGATGGTCGTGATGATGACCTTGGTGATGGTGGTCGTGATGGTGTCCCATAGTTTGGTGATTTGTTTGATGCAAAATTAGAGAGTTTCCCGTCCCCGGACAATCGCCAAAAATAGGGATTTTGTCAATGTCCGAAATTGTAGCCGATGTGGATGGCAGGTTCCCAATAGCGGGTTTCGTTAGCCAAAGAAATGCCGTAGGTCAGTCCGCCGGTAAGGTACCAATGTTGCGAGAGCATGCGGCCGAAACGGATCTCAAGGGGGAGCACCATGTCCATGTCGACCAGTCCGAATCCGGTGCATGGACTGACGGCCAAAATGTACGGCTGCTTGTTTAAGTCTCCAAACTCGACCAGCAGGCCGGCGTTGAACTGCAAGACGGAATGGTAGTTGTCGTAACGGACGGATTGGTCGAAGGCTCCCATGAAACCTCCTGCGGCGCTTAGGTAGAATCCTACAGCCAGCCGTTCGTTGAGCGGATAGCTTCTGTCGAATCCCAAATGGAGGTTCAAACCAGCTGCCTGCAAGTCGTAGCATTCAACAGGAATGCCGATGCCGAAATCGATAGCCTTCAATGACGGACTGCTCCATGAGGCGGCATCCTCGGCGAAGGCCGCCCAACTGCAAATCAATGCTATGGCAATTGAGATGATTTTTTTCATAGTGTTTGGATTATTGATTTACAAATTCCTGGTGGTTTTGCAGAATGGTTTTGGCTGTTCCCTTCTTGTTGGCGAACTCGAACATCGACATTGCATACCACCCTTCGTAGTCGGGAGCCCAATAGCGGATGCCTGCCAATCCGTTGTGGCGGCCCCACCGAATGACATCGGCATAAATGTCGGCCTGTCCCTGTTGCTCTTTTTCATAGCCCCTCAGTTTCTTGTTCCACCCGGCAAACGGACCGTCCATTTTGCCCGAAGGATAGGAGAATTCGCCGATAAAGACCGGAACCCCGCATTTTTTGTTGATCTTGGCAACGGTTTTGGTCAACAGTTTCTTGCGGTTGAGCGACATCGACGGTGCGCTTGGGTAGTAGCTGATTCCGGCGGTTTCCATGTCATAGCCGTTTTTGGCCATGTACTTGAAGAAAGAGGCGCTGCATCTGGCCGGGAACACGACGGTGGCAATGTGGGTGGAGAATTTGACATTGGAGGCGTCGATGCTGTTTTTCTCATAGGCGCTCAAAATGCCCTTCTTCAGTGCGGCATACGCCTTGGCATTGTGTTTCCACACGTGCTTTTTGAGCCACCAGGTGGCAAATACCGGCGCCAGGTATTTGGAGATGGTGGAGGCCTTTTCGAGTTTCTGGTCGACGGCGGTCTTCAGTCCCATGCTGATTCCGGCAAAGCCGAAATTGGCTTCGTTGCCGAGGTTCCAGTTGTTGACCGTGCATCCCGTGCTTAGAATCGAGTCGGCCACCAAGGCCCCGTAGGCCTCCAACACCGTGCAGATTTCGTCGATTGTCAGTTCCGACCAGTCTTTGCCGTTTTGCAGGGCGTACACCTCGGGGTATTCCTCAAAGCGGGGAGCTTGTTGCCGGTCCATGTCCATGTAAGTGTAGGCGCACATGATTTCGGGATTGATCGGCATGTCGAGGGCTGCGGCGATTCTGCAAAGCCGGATTCCTTGGTCGAAAGTGTGCACGTTGGCGTTCTCGTCTTCCTTGCCGTCGACCAAGTTGTCGGCGGTGACGTGGCGCTTGGTGGCGATGCGTACGTACATTTCGGTAGATCCCAGGTCGCGGTAAATCTCCTGCAACTCCTCGGGGGTGGTGGCGGT
>JAGACJ010000081.1 GCA_017614195.1 Paludibacteraceae bacterium | reverse complement strand
TTTATTCCTGAGTCTCTGATAATGTTTTTAAGTGTCTTAGGCGCCACTTCATGATTTAGGTGATGACTTGTTGGAAAGTATTTCCCCGTAATCGGACTATACCATTCTGGATGTCCGGCAATTGTTTCCCCAGTAGGATAACACCCGAATTTGCGCAAGCGTTTATGAAGTTCGCTGTATTTCATGTTTAAGAATCAAGATGATAATGCAAAGATAATGCTATTAATATTAATAGCAAAATATTAAGGGATTATTTTATAGTCAATCCAAAACTTTAACCAATTGTTGGCAGAGATGTTTGCGGCCGAAGGATTCGATGTGTTCGCGAAGAGAGGGGGGCAACCGATGCGCTTGCGAAAGAAACGCCCCGATGCCGTCGATGTCGTTGTGCTTGAGGACGGTGCCCGCTTTGCAATCCCTAATGATTTGCGCCGTATCGCTTTCGGCCGTGTCGGAGAGGCATAGAATGGGCTTGCCTACCGCAAGGTATTCGAAAAGCTTAGCTTGAATAACCGCCGAGGCTGCATTCCCTTGATGGCTGACCATGAGCAATACGTCGCTTTCGGCCATGGCACGCAGGGCCTCGTTGTGTGGCAGGTATGCCGTCAATTGTATATGAGACTGTAAGTCATCTGGTATCAACGGCGCTATTTTCTCGGTGGATTGGCCGATGAACCGCAAGCATACCGATTGTGTTTGCGCATAGTTGCGCAAGGCGGTGAACAAGCCGTCGAGTTCGTGTCGGTTAACCAAGTTGATAACACCCAAATAACTGATGGTCAGTTTGTTGTTTGGAGTTGGTTTCCAACCTTCCAAGGCAGTTTGCACGTCGTTTTCGTCATATCCGTTGGTGATGACGGTGAATTTTGAAATATCAATCTTGTCGCTCTTGCTGGCAAAAGTGCGCGCTGCGGTAGGGCAAGTGACTAATACGCGGTCGCATTCTTCCAGCACTTTCCGCTCGTGGCAGCGGTTGATGGCGTCTGCCAAACGGGTGGGGTGTAATTCGTTGTAATAGAAAATGTCGGTCCAAGGATCTCTGAAATCGGCAATCCAACGCAAGGCGGGAAACGCTTTTTTGAGTTGGCGTCCAATCAGTTGTGTTGAGTGGGGCGGACTGGTGGTGATGACCGTTTCGATGTCGTATTGTGCAATCAGCCGTTTGGCCTGTTTGAGCGCAGTTTTGTTCCAGCCGCGTCGAGGGTCTGGCAAAAAGAAGTTTCCACGAATGAATAGGGATATTTCGTGCAACAGACTTTTCTTTTTGGGTTTGGGTACCCCTCCCGAAGGAAGTTGCTTTTCGCCGGTCAGACGTTTGTACAGCCCGTATATCTCATGTGTCTTGCAACGGACAACGACTGCTTCCTGAGGAATCTCCTTTAGCAGACTTTCGTCAGTCTGGGGATATGACGCAGTCGTAGGATCCACCGTCAGTACGATGGGACGATAGCCGAATTGGGGCAGGTACTTGACAAATTTGAGCCAACGCTGCACCCCCGATCCTCCCGATGGCGGAAAATAATATGCTATGATCAGAATATTCTTCACACGATACCCGAGAATCCCATAAACGCCATGGCCAGAATACCTGCGGCAATCAGTGCAATCGGCGTGCCTTTCATGGCTTTGGGAATGTCACTCAATTCGAGTTGCTCACGAATGCCTGCAAACAAAATCAACGCCAGCGCGAAACCAATGGCGGTGGCAATGGCGAATACCACGCTTTCGAGCAGGTTATAGTGTTTTTGGATGACCATGATGGCAACGCCCAAAATCGTACAGTTCGTGGTGATTAACGGCAGAAACACGCCCAAGGCACGATACAATGTCGGTGCCGTTTTTTTCAACACAATCTCCACCACTTGGACGAGAAAGGCGATGACGAGGATAAAGCCGATTGTCTGTAAATATCCGATTCCCAATGGATCAAGTACATAATATTGCAACAGGTAGGTAATCAGTGTCGCCAGTACCATGACAAACGCCACAGCCGCCGACATGCCGAGAGCGGTGTCCATTTTCTTTGAAATCCCCAAAAACGGGCAGATACCCAGGAATTGCGACAATACGATATTGTTGACAAAAATGGCGGTAATGCAAATCAATAGGTAGCTCATTGTGCGTTCGATTTAATGTGGTTAATAATGGCAATCAGCAGTCCCAAGGCGATAAACGCGCCGGGGGCGAGGATGAATATCAGGCTGCCGTATGTCTCAGGGAAAACACTGTATCCGAACAAACGCCCGCTGCCCAACAATTCGCGCACGGCTCCCAGCAATGTCAGCGCCAAGGTAAAACCAAGACCGATGCCCAATCCGTCGAGAATCGAGTCGAACGGGCTGTTTTTGGCGGCAAAAGTCTCGGCACGTCCAAGTACGATGCAGTTTACGACAATCAGTGGAATGAACAGCCCCAAGCTGGCATTGAGCTCGGGCAGCCACGCTTGCATGCATAATTGCAGTATGGTGACGAAACTGGCGATGATTACGATGTATGCAGGGATATGCACCTTGTCAGGAATCAAGTTCTTGAGCAACGAGATAACCAGGTTGGAACAAATCAGTACGAATGCCGTAGCCAAACCCATGCCCATGCCATTGATGGCGGAGGTGGTGGTGCCGAGTGTCGGGCACATTCCTAACAGCAGAACAAATGTGGGGTTCTCGTTCCAGATGCCGTTGGTGATGATATTGAGTTTCTTGTTCATAGTCAGTTCCCTTTCATTTTTCTGGTTGCGCCGGTTGTCTGGTCAACGTTTTGGTCAATGCAAATGCCTATGGCTTGGTTGACAGCCACGAGGAATGCGCGCGATGAGATGGTGGCGGCGGTTATGGCTTCGACCGAGCCTCCGTCTTTTTTGACCGACAGAGGTTTGTCACCAGGCGTCCATTCGGCCAGTGCCTCCACGAACCAGTCTGTCATTTTTGAGCCCAAGCCGGGCGTCTCTTGGTGCTTGAGCACTTGATAGCCACATATTTCGTTTGTGGCATCAAATCCGACGATAATCGTAAAAGGACCGCCAAAGCCGTCGGCCGTCGACTCGATAGCGACACCCACATATTCACCGCTTTTGGTAAACGCTTTGTGACGCGGCATTCCGTTGATGGTGTCTGTTTCCAATTTTTTGTATTTGGGAAGCACCGCTTTGATGGCTTTTTCCTGCTGGATCTTTTCGGTCGCTGCAATCGGTTCTTCGGTGAAGTAGTGGACAACGCCTAACAATGTGCCCGCCAGCAGGCATACGCAAGTCAGCGAAAGCAACATCGGTAAAATGGTAGAAGGTAGTTTTTTCATGTTGGTGTCCTCCTATTGTTTTTTCTTTTTGGGTGCGCCAAATCGTCTGGGTGTCAGTCGGTTGAGCAACGGGGTGACGGCATTCATAATCAAAATGGCGAACGACATGCCTTCGGGATAGATGCCGAATTCGCGAATCAGCACGGTGATTATGCCGATGCCGACACCAAAGATGATTTGCCCTAATTTGGTCATGGGCGAGGTGGCGTAGTCTGTCGCCATAAAACATGCGCCCAAAATCATACCGCCTGTCAGCAGTTGGGTAAGCACGTCGGTGCCGATGCCGCAGGCATGCAGGATGGCCGTGAATACGGCAGCCGTACCTAAAATGCTAACGGGAATGTAGTAACGGATCGTGCCGGTTGCCAGCAGGAAGACAGCTCCGATTATCAGGGCTATGGCCGAGACTTCACCGAGAGAACCACCGGTCTGTCCAATCAGCAAATCGTTCAAAGAAATGTTAAGACTGCCATTGGCGATTTTCGCCAAAGGAGTGGCTCCAGTCTCGGCGTTCATGTAGTGCATGAACCCTTGGTTGGGAAGCGGCCAGGAGGTCATTTGTGCCGGAAACGAGATTAACAGGAAGACACGTCCTACCAAAGCCGGGTTGAAGGGGTTGTTGCCCAATCCGCCAAAACTCATCTTGCCGATGCCGATGGCCACCAATGCACCGATGATGATAATCCACCAAGGCAGATTGCTGGGCAGATTGAATGCCAGTAGCAGACCAGTGACAATGGCCGACAAATCGCCGATGGTGGAGGCCTTTTTCAGCAAAAAACGCTGGATAAGGAACTCGAACAATACGCAAGAGGCAACCGATATGGCGGTAACGAGCAACGCTCCCAAACCAAATTGCCAAAGTGATACGCCCCATGCGGGCAGCAATGCCAGGATAACATAACCCATTCGGCGGGTGACGCTGTCGCCACTGTGAATGTGCGGGGCGGGAGATATTAGTTTTTTCATTTTTCGTTGGATTTACGGGCTCTGATATTGTTGGCGACCGTGGCTTTTCCTACACGAATGTAGTCGAGCAACGGCTGGCGGCTGGGGCAGGTAAAGGTGCAGCATCCGCATTCCATGCAGTCCATGATGTGATGCGCTTCCATAAAGTCCCAGTCTTGTCGCAATGCTTTTTTATACAGCAGATAGGGTTCCAACCCCATTGGGCAGGCCTGGATGCAGCGTGCGCAACGGATGCATGCGCTTGCTTTGAAACGCGGTGCGCTTTTGGCACTGATAAAAGTGATGCCAGTGGTGCGTTTGGTTACAGGGGTGTCGATGTGAATCATGGCTTTGCCCATCATCGGGCCGCCAGCAATGATTTTGCCAGTGTTTTCGGGCATTCCTCCAATCATGGCCACGACATCCTTCACTGAGGTGCCGATGCGTGCGCAGAAATTGCCGTTCTGTTCCATCTCTTTTCCGCTGATTGACATGTACATCTCGATGAGCGGTTTGTTGAGTTGGACCGCCTCGTACACGGCAAAGACGGTGGCGATGTTTTGCACGACCACGCCGACCGACGAAGGCAGCTGTCCGCTTTCAACCTCGCGGTCGGTAAGGGCTTGAATCAATTGCTTTTCGCCGCCTTGCGGGTATTTCTTCTTTAACTTGATTACTTCAATTCCTTCTTTGCGGGCGGCAATGCGGTCCAATTCGTCGATGGCATCCTGTTTGTTGCTCTCGATGCCGATCAGTGCACGATCCACACCGAGTGCACGCATCAAAATTTGCACGCCCACCATGATTTCCTCGCCTTTTTCAATCATCAGCCGATGGTTGGGGGTGAGGTAGGGCTCGCATTCGGCTCCATTGATGATGAGCGTGTCGATGGCATGTTCTTTGGGTGGATTCAGCTTGACATGGGTTGGGAAACAGGCACCGCCCAAGCCGACAATACCGGCGTCTGCGATTTTCTGCTTGATCACCTCGGCCGACAAGTTGCAGGTTGGCTTGAACTTGCACGAGGTGTCGATGTCGGGCATCCAGACATCGCCTTCCACATCAATGAAGATGGCTTGTTGGCGAGTGCCCCACGCATCGGTGATGGTGTCGATTTTACTTACTTTCCCGGATACCGAACTGTGGATATTGGCCGACACAAACCCATTGGCTTTGGCAATCAGTTGTCCCACCTTGACTTCTTCGCCCGGCTCAACGATAGGGATTGCGGGCGCACCAATGTGCTGGTTGAGTTGGATGATGACCTCTTTCGGCACAGGAACTTGCTCAAAGCGTCTGCCTGCGGATAATTTGTTGTCGTGCGGATGGATACCGCCAATTTTGAATGTCTTCATGGTATTATCTCTCCAAAGGCTTAAAGTTGACGGCATGGATGGCCTTGGTAGGACATCCTTGCTCGCACTTGCGGCACATCCGGCATTTGTCGCCGTCAATATGCGCTAAATTGTTTTCTATCGTGATGGCGTCCCATTCGCATACCTTCTGACATTTGGTGCAGCCGATGCATGCGGCTTCGCAGGCTTTGCGGGCGACGGCTCCTTTGTCTTTGTTGGAACATGCCACGTAAACGAAACGGTTTTTGGGACCTTTGTGGCGGATTTCAATCAGGTGGCGGGGACAAGCCTTGGCGCACGCACCGCATGCCGTGCATTTTTCGGGGTCAACCGAAACGATGCCGGTCTCAGGGTCGATGCTGATGGCACCGAACTGACAGCTGTCCTTGCAGTCGCCGTAGCCGAAACAGCCGTACGGGCAATCTGACTCTCCGATGTACAAGGCGTTGGCGATTTTGCAGTTTTTTGCACCGTCGTAGGTGTTGGTGGTCGGACGTTTGGCGCAGTCGGCAGCACAACGGATTACTGCGACTTGTGGCGAGCCGCTGGTGGCTTCGATGCCTAATATCCCGGCCACTTGGCTCATTACGGCGTCACCGCCTACCGGGCAACGCTTGTTCTCCAAATTACCGGCCGATACGCAAGCCTCGGCAAACTGACGGCAGCCGGCATATCCACAACCGCCGCAGTTGGCGTTGGGCAAGGTCGCTTCGATGTCGCCGATACGGCTGTCTTCTTGAACATGGAACTGTTTGGCGGTCAAAAACAATGCTAAGGCGGCAAAGGCACCGACGCCTCCTAAAAGCAAGATGGTGTATAGGATTGTGTACATATTGCAATATTTGTCTCAATCATGTCTCAGTTTGCGCCGCGCTCTAAAAACGATTCTTCCCGTTTTGCGTTTGTCAACCAACCGCAGTACCAACAGATACGGAGGCAGCACGGCCAAGGCCATCAGAATGCTGACAGGTTCCGAAATTCCTTGGTGTAAGGCGATTGCCAAAATGCCGACAATCAGGATTAGCGGAATAACGTAGAACCATACAGCCGCCGTCCGATGCTCTGTGGCACAACCTGTCACCCAAACCGTGTCGCCTACTGCAAGGTCATGGTCGTCTGGCAAGGCGTTAACGAGCAGTGTCTCTTCTTTTTCGGGAAAACAAAACGCGTGGGCGCGGCAACTGTCGCAAGCCGAATGACGCAAAATGCGAATATTCAGCGATCCGTCGGGCAGGTAACCGACAATTTCGCCCTCATGTTTCATTTCTGTCGCGGACATAGTGCAAAAATATAAAAAAAATGCTCGAAAAACAATGTTCGAGCACTTTTTTATTGCGGTTTTTTATGGTTTTATCGGATGGCGTTGCTGTCCAAAAAAGCCTTGAAATCGTCAAAATTCTTCGAAAGGGGTACCGATTTTTTTGTGCCTTCCATAAACTTGCGCAATTTCGACGGAATTTTCAAGTCTCCTCCAGTGATGTCATCCACCGTGCTTTTGAACTTGGCGGGGTGGGCGGTTTCGAGGAATATGCCCGTTTCGCCTGGTTTTAAGCCGTCTTTCAATGCCTGATAGCCACAGGCACCGTGCGGGTCAAGCTGGTATTTGTTCTCGGCGAGACAGGTGCGGATGGTCTGGCGGATATCGTCATCCGAATATGTGGCGCCGCTGATGTCGGCGCAGATGGCTTCGTGCGAGTGGCCGTACAAGTCGAGTATGCGGGCGAAATTGCTGGGGTC
>JAGACJ010000080.1 GCA_017614195.1 Paludibacteraceae bacterium | reverse complement strand
TTGGCACTGTTGAGCTTATAGACGCGCACCCAGTCAATTTCCGTGGTACAAGTCCATTGGTCGGGGTTGGTGCCGTTGGTAATGTTGCCGCCATAGGTGTTGGCTCCACCGACACCGGCACTGAGTACGAAATAGAAGGGGTTTTCAAACGGACGCCAGTTCTCTGAGAACTGGGTGGTCGGGTAGCCGGTCATACTCTGTACGTTGCCTTTGGCATTGTCGCTGTGTACAGGACACCACTGGTTACGGTCAATCCGGAAGATGGCGTAAACATCTTCAACGGTGTCGTTCTCTTTGCGGATATAGAACTCGATGCGGTCTGCGTACCAGTTGATTCCATAAATGTGCCAGCTGTCACCCAACCGGTTGTCCTGCGAGGTTCCCTGCGAAGCGTAGCCCGTACAGCCGTCATAGTGGTTGGGGGCATTGAATTTGGTTTTACGGTTGCTCTCGTAGTAAATGCCGGAAGCCTGGCCATGGTTCCATTCGCCTCCATATTCAAAGTTGTTCCAGTTGTAGGCGTAGTGGCAAGATCCCAGGTTGTAGTCCGGGTACAAGCCGTTGTATTCCATAATGTCAATTTCGCCGGTTTGGGGCCATGCCGAGTTGGCCTTTCCCGCAGGGATACCCTCACCCAACATCCAGAAGGCAAAACCACGGCCGGGTTGTGTCATGTTGTCGGTGCGGATTTTGGCTTCCATTTTGCCGTATAGGAACGAACGCTTGTTCTGCGAGTTGATACGTCCTGAGGTGTATTCGTCCGTCTGGTTTGCGTTATGCCGGTGAGTGCGGATTTTGAGTGTTCCGTTACTTACCTGCACGTTTTCGGGGTCGGCCGTGGCGACATCGCGTTGCCCGGTGCCCCAACCGCCACCGCCGGTTTCAAAGCTCCAACTGTCCATGTCAAGGCCTGTCCGATAGTCGGCGTTGGTGTAACCTCCGTTAAATTCATCAGACCATACCAATGTATAGCCGTCGTACTGGGCATGTGCCAATGATGAAATGATGATGAATAGGCTGGTAATCCAGATAAAGCGCCTGTTTTTCATAGCATATAAGGTTTTTGTTGTTTTTATACAGTCACTTTGGCAAAGTTAAAAATAAAAAAATTAAAATGTACTAAAAGTGTACTTTTTTCTATTGTTTTTAACAGTTTGCCGATAACCGGTGAGCCGTCGCAGACCGTGTTGGGGTTGATGTACACGTTGCTGGTGGAGTTGGAGTAGTCCGGAAAATAAAAAAACAGGCTGCAGTGGCTGCAACCTGTCCTAGTGGCGGGGGCCCGATTCGAACGAACGACCTTCGGGTTATGAGCCCGACGAGCTACCACTGCTCCACCCCGCGATGTTTTCGACCGCAAAGATAATACATCTTTTTTGTAAAATACAAATATTTGGAACTTAATTTTGTTTTTTGAGCCGAAAAATATGTTATGCTTGCGTTTTTGATTCCTTCTGATTCCTCTAAATTTGCGGATTGGAAAAAACTTTCCTAAATTTGTCTGCGATTTTCGACTGCAACTATGCGCAACAAAAACAAACTAAGCTTTTTTAAGCGGATTCTTGTGAAATACAAGATTTCGGTTTTGAACGAGGGTACGCTCGAGGAGGTGCGCAGTGTCCGCATTTCGGTATTGGCGTTCGTTTTGTTGATGGTGTTGGGCGTGGTGTTGCTTGCCGGATTGTTTTTGTGGCTGTTGGTCGGCACGCCGCTACGCCGTTTCTTGCCCGAGAATGTGGATGATTCTGTAAAAAGGGAAGTGGTAAAAACAGACCTCAAGGTCGACTCTCTGATGGAAATCGTAGAAATCAACCAATCGTACCTCAATGCCGTACAGAGTATCCTTTCGGGCGAGTTGCAGGTCGATTCTACGCAACAGGTTGACTCAACACTGCTTCAGAAACATACCGAGACGCTGATGTCTAAGACAAAAAAAGAAAAGGAATACTGCGCCCGTTTCGAAAAAGAAGAGCAATACAACCTGATATCGACGACCATGCAAGTTGACCAACCGGTGTTTTTCCGGCCGGTAGTCGGTGCGGTGCGTCGGGAGTTTGATCCAGAGGATCATCATTATGGAGTGGATATCGCCACCGAATCCACCGCGGCGGTTTCGGCTGTCTATCCCGGGGTGGTGTTGTCGTCGGGTTATAACTTGCGTGAAGGTTTTTATTTGTGTATCGTTCACAAGCACAATTATATTTCCGTTTACAAGAATTGCTCCAAGTTATTCAAGAACGAAGGAGATGTAGTGCGTACTGGAGAGGTTGTGGCTTTGGCAGGCAACGACCCGGTAACCGGTAATCCGCATCTGCATTTTGAATTGTGGGACGGTATGCAGGCGCAGAATCCCGAGCACTTCATTATTTTCCAATGAAACAGAAACGCATTGCGATATTAGGGTCGACCGGATCGATTGGAACACAGGCGTTGGATGTTATTGCGGCCAACCCTGATCGGTTCGAGGTGTTTGCCCTGACGGCGAACAACAATGTGTCGCTGCTGATTGAACAGGCCCGCCGTTTCAAACCGACAATGGTCGTAGTTGCCAACGACGCGCATTACGAGGAATTGAGAGAAGCGTTGAGTGGCGAGGATATCACTGTTTTCGCAACGCCTCAATCGGTGGCCGAGGTGGCAGCTATGCGTTCAGTCGATGTGGTTTTGACAGCAATGGTCGGCTATGCCGGATTGCTGCCGACGATAAAAGCACTCGAGGCGGGCAAGACCATTGCCTTGGCCAACAAAGAAACGCTTGTGGTTGCCGGAGAACTGATCAAGTCGTTGGCACTGAAGCACAAAGC
This sequence comes from Paludibacteraceae bacterium, assembly GCA_017614195.1. GTDB lineage: Bacteria > Bacteroidota > Bacteroidia > Bacteroidales > Paludibacteraceae > Enterocola. The sequence continues at coordinate 1,890 of JAGACJ010000080.1, read as the reverse complement.
CCCGATTTTGCCTGTCGATAGCGAACATTCTGCCATCTTCCAGTGCTTGATGGGAGAGGCGGATAATGAAATCGAAAAAATCTTGTTGACAGCTTCGGGCGGTGCTCTTCGTAATTACACATGCGAACAACTGGCCACAGTGACCGCCCAACAGGCTCTTCGCCACCCGAATTGGTCAATGGGAGCCAAAATCACGATAGACTCGGCTACATTGATGAACAAAGGTTTCGAAGCCATTGAGGCCAAGTGGCTGTTTGATGTTTCGATGGAGCAAATTGAGGTGGTGGTGCACCCTCAGTCGATTATTCATTCGATGGTGCAGTTTGCCGATGGCAGCATTAAAGCCCAGTTGGGTACTCCCGATATGCGTATCCCTATCCAATATGCGTTGACGTGGCCCGAACGAGTGCACAGTAATTGTGAACGACTCAACTTCTTTGATTTGGCCCAATTGACTTTTGAAAGGCCCGATACCGGGCGTTTCCCAAATTTGACCTTGGCTTTCGAAGCTTCGCGCCAAGGCGGCAATATGCCGTGTATCCTCAATGCCGCCAACGAAGTGGCGGTTGCGGCGTTCTTGCGCGGCGAAATCGGTTTTATGCAAATGAGCAGATTGATTGAAACCGTGATGCAGCAGTGTACTTTTGTGGCCTCGCCCGACTATGAGGTGTATGTTGTTACAGATGCTGAGGCTCGAACCAAAGCAACCGAATTGCTCAAATCCATTTGATTCTTGTCAGATTTTTTGAATACTTGATATGCAGTTTCTTCAATTCATAGTTGCATTGTCGCTTTTGGTGATTATTCACGAGTTCGGCCATTTTTTGGCTTCCAAGATTTTTGGCGTGCGTGTCGAAAAGTTCTACCTCTTTTTTGATTTGGGCTTTTCTCTTTTCAAGTTCAAACCTAAAAACAGCGACACCGAGTATGGAATCGGCTGGTTGCCCTTCGGAGGATATGTCAAACTATCGGGAATGATTGATGAGTCGCTCGATACCCAATCGCTCAACAATGCTCCACAGCCATACGAGTTCCGGTCAAAACCGGCGTGGCAGCGACTGATTATCATGTTTGCCGGTGTGTTTATGAATTTTCTGCTAGCGGTATTTGTATATGCCTTGTTGCTTTACTCTTATCCCGAAAAATATGTCGCTTTTAAGAATGCCGTCTATGGCATGGAGTTTTCGGAAGTGGCGCATAAACACGGTTTCCACGATGGAGACATTTTGGTTTCGGCCGATGGACAGCCGCTTGAACGCTTCGATGAGGAGACGATGCGGCGCGTGGTCGGTGCGAACATCGTGGTAGTCCTGCGTGACGGTGAGCAGGTGGCCATTCCTATCACCAAACAACTGATGGCGGATTTGATTGAAGCCCAAGACGGTTTTATGGATTATAGAATTCCGTTTGTGGTCGATTCGGTGATCGTAGGTACACCGGCTGCGCAGGCCGGGTTACTGCATGGCGACAGTCTGGTATCGGTCAATGGCGATACGGTAACTTACCATTCCGAATTTTCGACCGTTTTCAAACAACACAAGAAAGATACTTTGCAATTGGGCGTCTACCGTGGCGGAGAATTGGTGCAACTTGCCATTGTTCCAGACTCGGCAGGACGTATCGGGGTGTACGTCAAGCCGTATTATGACTATTATCCGATGCAAACCAAAACATACGGTTTCTTTGAAGCCATTCCTGCAGGTATTTCCAAGGGGGTGCGTAAGTTGACGGGGTATGCCTCAGACATGAAGTGGGTGTTCACCAAAGAAGGCGCTTCGTCGATGGGCGGCTTTGGCAGTATAGCGGGGTTGTTCTCCGATTCTTTTAACGCCCGGTATTTCTGGGCGATAGTTGCCTATTTGTCTATTATTCTGGCGTTTATGAATATTC
>JAGACJ010000006.1 GCA_017614195.1 Paludibacteraceae bacterium | reverse complement strand
TTGGCTTCGAGACCATCGCGACGGAAGAAGGTAGCCGACGATGGCATCACCAAGTCGGGCATGTTGTTCTTAAAGTTATAGTAGGTATAAGGAATACCATTCGCAATGGCGCACTCAATTTCCTTGCTATTTTCATCGGTCAGTACAAAGGTAACCCCCCAGTCGTTCCAATCGCGCACCAACTGTTTAGTCGCACGGAAACCGTCGCCATACAATTTCAATTCGGAGTTTGGATTGGTCGGTTCCAAATCGCCACCTTGGGGAGTCCACACTTTCGGAAAATCCATAAACATACCGGCAGGTTCGCCACCTACACGTTGCGGATAAACCCAAACCGCACCGGCAAAACCGCGGGAGTTGCCCATATCGACCATCAGTTGCGACCACCAGTCGCAAGTGGGGAGCGGTTTCTTACTTTCCATGTCCTCCACACGGATGGCATTGTACGTGGTTGCGTATCCGGGGTCCTTGACATAACGTTCCTCCGGGACACTGGAGGCATAACTGCCTCGACCCAGACGGACCGGGGTTTGAGCAAGCACTGTAGCAGTGGTTCCAACGAGGAATACCGCCATAAAAAATGCTTTCAAAAACGAATGATTTTTCATATCTCGCATTGATTTAATTGGTTTACATAACGAATCGGGTGCAAGGTAGCAATTATTTCACTGCTCAAGACCACATCATATATTTACAAATATACGACAATTTCACATTTTCTTCAACCTTAAACGGTTCATTTTTCACAAATATACGACAAATGGCCGCGCTCATTTGACTTATCTGTAGAAAAAAACGCTATAGAAACACATAAAGGGCAATATCGACAATTTTATCAACAACACAGCGGTCTATAAATTGTTCACAACTATACAACAAAAACCACACCCTATTCAATAAAAACAAATATCTTTGCACCGATGAAAGCAAACAGGCATCTTATATTTCTGTCAGCACTGTTACTCGGCTTTGGAGGATGCTCAACAAGGGAAGAGGCCAGCAGCGTGCCGTTCGGAAACGTGATGTTTGTCATCGACACCGCAGTTTCCGGGACCGATTCGGCTTTGCGCGACGGTATGTTGGGAAACGCCAGGCTCTACACCGCAAAAACGCCCTCTTCCCTGTCACCGCTCGGCAGTTACGGATACAGCGGGGTGATTGTAGTTCGTGCATACGACAACATGCTGTACGCATTCGATGCCTGCTGCCCGCACGAATGCCGCAAAGACGTGGCGGTAACGCTTGACGGATATTTCGCCGTCTGCCCCCAATGCGGGTCAAATTTCGAAATCGGGAACGGCAGCGCCATTCCGTCAAAAGGCCCGGCGACAGAGCGGCTCAAGGCATATCGGGTCTCGGACTACGGCAATAGCCGGTACCGCATATTCAATTGATAATCAAAACATAAACCTTTATAACAACATGTTTAACATTGTAATTTTCGGTGCTCCCGGCTCAGGTAAAGGGACCCAAAGCGACTTTTTAGTAAAGAAATACAATTTGATACACTTGTCAACCGGCGACTTGCTGCGTGCCGAAATCGCAGCTGGTTCAGAGCTTGGCAAATTGGCTGACGGACTGATTGCCAAAGGCGAATTCGTACCCGACAACCTGATTATCGACTTGCTGGCCAATGCCATTGACAAGAACTCTGGTGCGTCAGGATTCATTTTCGACGGATTTCCCCGCACAGTCGTTCAAGCCGGTGCCTTGGACGAAATGCTGACCAAACGTGGCATGCAGGTCGACATTATGCTCAACATCGCCGTTGACAACAACGAATTGGTAGCCCGTCTGCTCAACAGAGGCAAGACATCAGGCCGTTCCGACGACAATTTGGAAATCATCCAACAACGTTTGCGCACCTACGAAGAGAAAACCATGCCCGTCATTGCCTACTACGACAAACAAGGCAAAAACACACCGATTCAAGGCATGGGCACCATGGACGAAGTGTTGGCGCGCATCACGAACGCGGTAGACAAAGTAAAAAAATAACCACCAGAAACCCATGGCAGGTTCCAATTTCATCGATTATGTCAAAATCTTTTGCCGCTCGGGCAAAGGAGGCGCAGGCTCCATGCACTTGCACCGCGAGAAATACATCGCCAAGGGAGGTCCCGACGGCGGTGACGGTGGTCGTGGAGGACATATTATTTTGCGCGGCAATTCCAATTATTGGACCCTGCTCCACCTGAAATACACCCGCCACATCATGGCCGGACATGGAGGAAGCGGTGGCGCCAACCGCAGCTTCGGAAAAGACGGTGAGGATAAGATTATCGAAGTTCCTTGTGGCACTATTGTTTACGATGCGGACAGCGGCGAATTCCTGTGCGATGTCACCAAAGACGGACAAGAAATTGTTTTGATACCGGGCGGCCGTGGAGGTTTGGGCAACTGGCATTTTAGAACAGCCACTCGCCAAACGCCGCGTTTTGCCCAACCCGGAGAGCCTGCCATCGAGCGCAATATTATTTTAGAGTTGAAAGTTCTGGCCGATGTCGGACTAGTCGGCTTCCCAAATGCCGGAAAATCCACCTTGCTTTCGGTTGTTTCGGCGGCGAAGCCCAAAATCGCGAACTATCCGTTTACCACCCTCGAGCCGAATTTGGGCATCGTGTCGTACCGCGACGGCAAATCTTTTGCCATGGCCGACATTCCTGGCATTATTGAGGGCGCGCACGAAGGCAAAGGCATCGGACTGCGTTTCTTGCGACACATCGAGCGCAACGCCGCTCTGCTCTTTTTAGTTCCGGCCACAAGCGAAGATGTCATAGGGGAATATAATATTTTGCTCAACGAATTGGAGCAATACAACCCAGAACTGCTCGAAAAGCACCGGATTTTGGCTATCTCAAAGTGCGAGTTGCTTGACGACGAGACCAAAGCAAACATTGAGCACCAGCTAAAAGAGATTCCCCACCTCTACTTTTCGTCGGTAGCCGGAATCAACATCGACGCACTGAAAGACCAGTTGTGGGACATCATCAAAAACAACACCAAAGAAGTATCTGAAACCCTGATTCATAAACCTAAAGACACCGCCAGACCTATGGAAGATGAAGATTTTTTCAATTTGGACGAAAACTTCGAAGATGTCAACGACAACTACGACTTGGATTAAGTCCCCAAAAAGCGAGGCCTGATGACCTCGCTTTTTTATTTGTACAGCAAAAAGATTGTGGGGCGTTTTCCCAAATCGGGGATTTCGGACTTTTTCCATGCCGCCACGCTGCGGGTCACAATCCATTCGGTATCAAGCGAAATGTCACAGGCAATACACAATTTGGTTGCAGGACGCAACTGGTGCAACAAATCAGCCACCAATTTGTTATTCCGATAGGGTGTTTCGATGAATATCTGGGTCTGGGATTCGTTCCAGATGCGGTTTTCCATCACCTTCAGCTGCTTTTGTTTGTCGGACGCATCGATGGGCAGATAGCCCAAAAAAGCAAAACTCTGTCCGTTAAAACCCGAAGCCATCATTGACAACAGA
>JAGACJ010000079.1 GCA_017614195.1 Paludibacteraceae bacterium | reverse complement strand
TACAGATTGTCAATCGTTTTTTCATGATAAAGTTTTTAGTTGCTTGAATGCAAAGATAATTCTTTTTGTTGAAAAAAACAACTTTGGTGTTTGTGTTTGTTTGTCATTTTTTTTACTTTTGTTGTTCGAACATAGGAAAAATCTGATGAGACGAAACGTTCATATTCTGTGCTTGTTGTTATTTTTGTTGCCGGCATGTACCAGCGATGAACCGCAGGAAGCGGGCGAAGTGGGTACTGTGACGTTGAATCGGACTCGCATTGGTTTGGGGCAACCGGTGGAGGCTACGGTAGTAGAGACAAAGACTCCAGAAGGCTCTCTGACGCAACGTACTATGCGTTGGCTGCTCAATGACAAACAGTTGGTGTCGGACAACAATGTTTTCCGTGACGGTACGTTCTATCGTACATTCCAACCCGACCGGCTTGGCGAAAACCACTTGAAGTTTTTGGTGTCATATGTATTCCTCAAATCTTCGGGCCGTGTAACGCAGACTTTGATGAATTCGGCAGAGACAACCTTTGTCGTGGAGCCATGTGATGTGCGTACCTCGTTTTGGGGCGACAGCCAGGAGCTTTGTATCTATAATGAGGTGGAAACCCGGTTGGCTCCTTCGACCAACAATCCCAATATTTTGCAAAGTGTCTATGAGCCGTTGTACGAGCGCCCGGCATTTTTGTCCTATTATTTTGAGCAAGACAGCTTGACGCGTGTCGAACAGCGCGAAATCGTTGCGGTTACCTCTTTGGCAGACCATTCCCAATTTTTTAACGCCTATATCAAAGGCAAAGACGCCATCGACATCCAATACAACGACAGTGTGTCGGCGAGCATTGAAGCCGTCTATAATGGTGCCTCTGATGATGTGATTGAGGCATGGGTGCGTGTTTATGACTTGTATTTGGCGGGCACGCGGACTCTGATCTCTTATGATGACCAGCGCATGTTGGGAACAGCCATTTATAACGGGACTTTGCAGTTGCGCGCGAACTATACTACTGTCGGAAATACCATCATGCAGTATCGTGCGGAATCAAGCAGCGTGTCGTTGTATGGCCCTGCGGTTTTCTTGACACAAGATTTCTGTCAGGCGTCTGCGGAAGATCCGGAAACATTGAACGCCAATCATAATGAATCCGAAGATTAATTACTTGTTGCTGATATTCAGCGTTTTGTGCTTGATTGGCGCTGCTTTTGTAGCCGTTGTCGAGCATTCGGTAACATACGCCGCCCTTGGGGTGTTGTGTCTGTTATTTATCGTATATTTCACGTTTCAAATCAAATCAAATGCAAAAAAATAAATTGCGCAATGCCCTGTTCCTCGGGGTGTTGTTGTCGGTGTCGGCTGTTGTTTTTGCACAAGAACCAGGTGCCGGCAATTCCCAAAGTGACCCGATGTCTCACCAAATGCCGGTTGATACGGCATATCGCATCGGTCATCTGCCCAATGGTCTGACGTATTATATCCGTCACAACAACTATCCTGACCAACGGGCTGATTTTTATCTGGCACAGCGGGTGGGGTCCATTCTTGAGGAGCCGCAGCAACGCGGTTTGGCCCATTTTCTGGAACACATGGCCTTTAACGGACTGCGTCATTTCGAAGGCAAGTCCATGACCCATTGGCTCGAAACGATTGGGGTGCAGTTCGGTGGTAATCTCAATGCCTATACCAGCGTCGATAAAACAGTCTATATGATCAAGAATGTGCCAGTCGGGCGTCAGACGGTTGTCGACAGTTGTCTGCTTGTCTTGCGCGACTGGTCCGACGGTATTTTGCTCGAAGATGCTGAGATTGACAAGGAGCGCGGCGTGATTGAAGAGGAGTGGCGTACGCGCAATAACTTCCTCCTGCGCATGTACGAGCAGATTTTTCCCCGTGTTTATGCGGGAGACAAATATGCCGACTGTATGCCTATCGGCAATATCGATGTGGTGCGTCATTTCGCCTACGATGATTTGCGCGCGTATTACCAGAAGTGGTATCGCCCTGACTTGCAAGGGATTATCGTAGTCGGAGATGTTGATGTCAATGAGGTGGAACACCGTATTCAGGAGATGTTTTCCGATTGTAAGGTTACAGATGGTGCTCCAGAGCGAATCTATTATCCGGTAACCGACAACCGTACCCCCATTGTGACGTATTCGTACGACAAGGAGTCTCCATTTGCCCTGGTTGAGTTGCTGTACAAGTATGACGGGGTGCCCGACGAATACAAAAACACCGATATGGCGTATGTGCAGGACGTGGTGTATTCGCTGGTGTCGTCGATGGCCAATTTCCGTCTCGAAGAGTTGCTGCAACAGTCGGCGCCTCCCTTTTCCCAAGCTGATTTTGACAATGGCGATTTTCTGCTCTCCCAAACCAAACAGGCTTGGCAGTTGCAGGCGGTTTGTTCGGTAGAGCAATGCCGTGGGGCGTTGGAGCAATTGCTTGTAGAACGTGAACGCTGGGTGCGGTATGGTTTTACACCGACGGAGCTCGAGCGAGCTAAGGCTGATTTGCTGACGGCATACCAAAAGGCGTATGCCGAGCGCAAAAATCAGGACAACTCGGTTTATGTCGACGAATGTCTGCGCAATTTTACCGAAAAGGAGCCTATGCCAGGCTTGGAAGTGGAGTACTCGCTCGTGCAACGGCTGATGCCTGTGCTGACAATTGACATGGTCAATCAAATGATTCACCGCGATACGACCAATCTGGTAGTGTGGCTGGCCGGTCCCGAAGGCAGTGTGTTGCCGTCGCAAGAAGAAGTACTTTCGCTTATCGGCGAGGTGCGCAGCCGTGAACTGCAACCTTATGTAGACAAAGGAACGCAAGGTCCGTTGTTGAGGTTTGAACCGGAACCGGGACGTGTTGTTAAGACAAAACTGTTGCCCGACAGCGTGACCGGGTTTGTTTTGTCGAATGGTGTCCGCGTACAACTGAAAACCACCGGTTTCAGACAGGATGAAGTACGGATTATCGGATTTAGCAAGGGCGGTTTCGCGGCTACAGACTTGTCGGACCCGAAAACACTCAAGATGGTGAACGATTTGGCAGATATCGGTGGGTATGGCGAATTTTCGCTAATTGATTTGTATAAGGCACTGGCTGGGAAAAATTATTCGTTTACCGCTTCGGTACGCAACAATTGCGAGCGTTGGGACGCATGGTCGACGGTGACGGATGTCGAAACGCTTTTCCAACTGTTGTACCTGTCGTTTACCGACAGACGTCGCGATGAGGATGCCTTCAACTCCTATCTGTCCCGTCAGAATGCCGCGTTGAAAAACAATGAGGCCAATCCGATGAGCGAGTGGCAGGACAGTATCATATCGGTGCTGTACGACAACCAACCCCTGTTTATGCGTGTTCGTGCCGCTGATTTGCAACAGGTGGATTACGATTATGCCTTACGGACGTTGTCGGACCGGTTTTCGAATGCCGCCGACTTTACGTTCTTTGTCGTCGGCAATATTTCGCCCGACAGCCTGAAACCCTTGCTCGAGCGTTATGTGGCTACGCTTCCGGCCAGCGGCAAACGCGAGCGGTATTGCCGTTCAAAGTTGAATCCGGTCAAAGGAACGGCATCGGTGCGTTACGAAAAAACAATGGAAAATCCAAAAACCGTCGTGTTGCTTCACCAATGGGATTATTTGCCGGTTAATCTGGCGAATGTAATGACGCTCGATGCGCTCTGTCAGGTGCTCGATATCGTCTATACCGAAAAAGTTCGCGAAGATGAGGGCGGTACATACGGGGTTTCTGTCAATGCCACCACATACGACGATATTCGGGATTACTATACATTTTCAATCACGTTTACCACCGATTCGGCAAAAGTTGACCGTTTGCTGCCAATCGTTGACGCCGAAATCACTCGTATTGCCGAAGAAGGCCCGCGCCCTGCTGATTTGCAGAAGGTGAAGGAATATATGCGTAAGGTGTATTTTGACCGGCAAAAAGACAATGGGTATTGGATCTCGGTGATGTATGACCGTGAAGTGTCAAAATTAGACCGTCAAACCGATTATCTCAAACGACTCGATCGTATGACAGGCACGGATTTGCAGCGTATGGCGCGTCAATTGCTCAAGAGCAAAAACCGCAAGCGGTTAATCCACGTTGGCGTGAAATAAAACAAATCAAAAAAAGATATAAGTCCGCCTCCTGAAGCTTAGAGGTGGTATTGTATCAGACCTTCCATCGGCGTCCTTACGATTTTTCCCATACGGTATCCGGCACGGGCGACTGCGTCTTGCAGGTACAAACGAAAGACGTAAGCAACGCTGCCCACAAAGTGCAATGGCAGCTCCTTGTGTCCGTAGGGTGTGATGTTACGTCTGATAAACGAATCGAACGCGTTGTTGATGAGATGAACCGTGTAGGTGTCTTCAATATGCTCTGACAGGAACGGTGTGAACGATGCCAGATAGCGGTTGGGAAATGGCTGGCGGTAAACAGCGTTCAATATGTCAGCGCGATTCGGCTGGAATTTTTCCTGAAACGCTTTCTGCAAGTTGTCGGGCATTTGCCCTTTCAGGTAATCGGCGACCAGCTGGCGGCCCAGTACGGCGCCACTGCCTTCGTCGCCCAATATGAAACCGAGAGGAGAAGTGTTCTGCTTGATTTCACCGTCCTGATACAGGCATGAGTTGGAACCGGTGCCCAAAATGCAGACAATACCGTCCGTATGTTTGCAGAGCGCGCGTGCAGCACCCGTCAAATCGGTATCGATGTGTACCTCGGCTTTGCCAAAAGACTGGCTGACGGCCAGACTTACCTTACGGTTCTTTTCTGGGTCGTTACAGCCGGCACCGTAGAACCAAACTTCTGTAATGTTGAGTGTTTTGAGCTTGAGAAACAGCTGCTGCTCAATTACCTTGGCGATTTCGTCTTGAGATTCGTAATAGGGGTTGATTCCATCGGTAGTTAATTGTTGGATACACGATTTGCTGTCAATCAGCGCCCATGTCGTTTTGGTCGATCCACTGTCTGCGATGAGTTTCATAGCCGAATTTGTTTGAATATTCAAAGTAACGGAATTTTATTGACAATTCAAAATTTTGCATTGCCAGATTGATGAGAATCCTGCTAAAAATTAGTACTTTTGAAATCGAAATGAAAAGCAATACTTTTGGATATAAAATATTGATAATCACACTTGTCGGTGTGATCGTCCCCATGCTGTCGGCCGCCGCTGCGAAAAAGAAGGCCAGGCAACAACCCAAAATTATCGACCAGATTGAGTTTTACGGGAATATTCAGGATAAGAAATACCAGTTTAAGATTGAAAAGACTGCCAACAATCGCGATACGGTGTGGTTGTATGTGGAAGAGGATTTCTCGAACCTGATTTTTACAGAGCCCTATCTCGATTCTCTTTACAACGAAATCAAGGTACAACTGCCATCCAAATATCACAAGCACACGCTGCAAATCATCTCGCGCGGGCATTTGCTACAAGACTACGTTCCAAACATCTTGCGTAGCCAGCCTGATTCCTCCCGATTGCCGAATTTTGCCAAACCATGGGCGCCCCCGATCGAAAAACTTGGTCGGAAAGCGGTTCCAGAAGGCTTGCAAGACCGTCAAATCGCCTTGTGGCCGAGTCACGGTCTCTATCTCGACCGCAACAATGGCCGTTGGTGTTGGCAACGTCCCCGGTTGTTTGGAACCGTTGAGGATTTGTATTCGACCAGTGTGGTGCTGCCATATCTGCTGCCAATGCTCGAAGATGCCGGCGCTGAGGTGCACCTGCCGCGCGAACGCGATGTGAACCCTTATCGTATGGTTGTGGAACCGCATCGAAAAGGACCGCGTACTACGGCGACTGTCACCATGCCCGAACCGGGCAATTACTGGGTGTCGGTCTGGTACAGCCAACCGGAAGACAGCGCTGTAAGCATTCTTGCCCGTATCGAACACGGTGGTGTGGCGTCGGAGTACAAAATACATCCGCAAGTCGGTGCCGGCACATGGATCTATCTTGACCAACTGTGGCTGAACCCGACAGCCAAGATTACTTTTACACCATCGAACGGAAAGGGCAAGAGTTTCGCAATAGATTCGGTCAAAGTGGGCGGCGGCATGAGTCGTGAAGGCAACGGTTACCCCCGTTATTCGGAGGCTGCGCTGTACTGGCTGAAGGATGCCGGTTTGCCCGACAGCATCGTGTATGACCAGAAAAAGGGCGTGAAAAGCGATTATTACGACGATATTTTCTCCCGTTCGAAATGGGTGAATTTTTTGGCTGGCGGTTCTGAGGTGTATCCCGACTATCCGGGGTTGTCGATTCCTGTCGATGCCTCATTGGCGTTTCATACCGATGCCGGAGTCTGTGCCTTTGACAGTGTGGTCGGCACGCTGATATTGTGTACGACAGATACCATCTATCCGGTGGGGTATTCGCAATTGGCCGGAACCGATTTCGCCGAATCGGTACGCAGCGAGATTATCAGAGATTTGCGCAGTGTCGTGAAACCCGACTGGGCCACCCGAGGCATATGGCATCGAAAATATGTTGAGACCCGTGTTCCCGCATGTCCGGCATTGATCGTTGAAATGCTGTCGCACCAGAGTTTTGCTGACTTGCGCTATGGTTTTGATCCGCAATTCAAATTTTTGGCTGCCCGCGCCATTTACAAGGGAACCCTTAAGTTTTTGGCGCAACAATATGGAGAGCCATATTGTGTAACTCCGTTACCCGTCGAAAATTTTGCCACCTCGTTGATGGGCGATTCCGTGCGGCTTTCGTGGCGGCCGCGCGAAGATACGCTCGAAGTTACCGCCCAGCCGGATGCCTACATGGTTTACACCAGAATCGGCCGTGGCGCTTTCGACAATGGCGTGCTCGTGTCTGACACGGTGGTAACGCTGCCTTTGCAAGCCGATAGCATTGTTTCCTATCAGGTTCGTGCTGTCAATCGTGGCGGTCGCAGTTTTCCATCCGAAATTCTGTCGGTATGCCGATTGTCAGAAGAACGTATCGGGAAAGCGTTGGTTATCAATGCGTTCGATAGATTGTCCGGCCCCAAAGTCTTTGACTATGGCGAGTCCATTGGGTTTGACTATGAGGCTGACTTCGGAGTGCCATACCTGATGGAGACGGCCTACACAGGTCGTCAGTACGAAACAGACTCAACGCAAGTGTATGTCGATAACGATTATCCCGGTTTTGGCGCATCGACATCAGAATACGAAAAAAGCCCGATGGGGGGCAATACATACGACTATGCCTATGTGCATGGCGAAGCGTTGCGCAGTTGCGGCTATTCGTTTGCCTCGTGCTCGAAGTCGGCGGTTATGGAGTCGCCTGATATCTTATGTGCCTATCGTATGGCGGACGTGATTATGGGCAAACAGCGTAATGACAATGGGTTTGAACTGATGCCGCGACAATTGTGGGCGGCCTTGGCTGATTTTGTTAGGATGAACCATGGTTCCATGTTGGTTTCGGGTGCTTACATCGGCTCCGATGCCGACGGTTTGACAGAATCACTGTTGCATGCCCGTCGTCAGGCTCCATGGGCTACACGGAGCGGAGTAGTGGTCGATTGCGACTATCAGCCGGTTGGACAGTTGCAAATGACGCCGACGGTCAGCCGATATCATTTGCAAAGTGTTGACGCTATGCGTCCGATTGACCGCTATGGTAGGGTGCTGTTACGCTACGACGACTCGCAATTGCCGGCCGCTGTCGGTTATGACCGCCAATGGCGGTCGGTGGCGGCAGGATTCCCGCTCGAAGCCATTACCGATGCCCGGCAACGCGCAGCTGTTATGAAATTATTTGTGGAATTTCTGAATCAATAGAAAATGAAATTATATGTACTTACCGCCGAATTGCAGGCGGCTCTCTCGACCGAAAACGCGGATGTCCGATTATTGTCGGGCCCGTTAGGCGAATCTTCGACATGGTTGTCTCTATTGCGGGATTTGCGTGGTTGCACCGATAAAGCTGTCTGTATATATTCCAAAACGACTGATCTGATATTGGGACAAAATGC
>JAGACJ010000001.1 GCA_017614195.1 Paludibacteraceae bacterium | reverse complement strand
TAAACATTCAGTGTCTTTTATTCAATTTACAAAGCATGCTGCATAAAAAACATACTATTTTGTGCAGTATAATACAAAAGTTTATTCAGTAACATGAGATTTCAAAGGTAAGCTAAGAGCGACGAAGTCCTCGCCAACATCTTCAGCAAGTTCTGCATCGGGAAGTAGCAAAAATTATCTATATAGAGGTTGTGACGACCCCACCTTTTTGTGCAAATTTCATTTGCAATATCAAATAGTTTTTGCCTATCTTTGCTTATAAAAAGACTCCATTCGTAACAAACTCTTGATTATCGCAAAGGAAGAAGACGTCATGTCTAACGCAAATTATCAAATATACGATTTCCCTGACAGCAATTGGCTCGTTGTCTGTGGAGATATTCATGGCGACTTCGACAGCCTGGTAAACAAGCTCTGCGTGCAATACCAAATGACCGACACTACCTGCATTGTCGCAGGCGACTGCGGATTCGGATTCAACCAAGAGGGCTATTACAACAACCTCCTCTTGCAACGCAACAACAAGCGAATGAAGAAGGCAAACAATCGTATTGTATTTGTCAGGGGCAACCACGACAACCCCGCCTATTTTGATGGGAACATATTTGCCCACAAAAGGTTCGTCGCCATTCCCGACTATTCGGTTGTAAAAGTAACAGGGCACTGCGTACTGTGTATCGGTGGGGCAATCTCAATCGACCGCAGGTACCGGCAGAAACAACAAAAGTCCTACGAAAACGACATGAAGCGGTTCGGGCATCATTTTGACGAAAGCAATCCGCTACGACCTAACCTCTATTGGGAGGATGAGGCACCCGTTTTCAAAGAATCGCTGCTCAATCAAATCGTTTCCGACAATCGGATTGACACCGTAGTGACGCATACGGCCCCCTCGTTTTGCGAAGTAACGAGTAAAACGGGGCTCGAAGATTGGGCAAGGATCGATACGACGCTTTTGCGTGACGTTGACGAAGAGCAACTGACGATGGATCGTATATACGACAAACTGAAAGGGCTACCCATTACCCATTGGTGCTACGGCCACTTTCACCAAAGTTGGCATGCGTTTATCGAAGGGACATTATTCAAAATGCTCGACATTATGGAGTTATATGAGGTCAGACCTCGTTAATCTCTTGTTGGAGCCCATCCAAGAACCTTGCTGCGTGCAGGCCGTCCATTTGGGTATGGTGGAATTGGAACGATACGACAAGTGTCGTTTTCAGAAAATAACGCTTGTGTTTACCCCAAATCATAAACGGATTGTTGAACACTCCGCTATACATACCCACGGCGCCGTCTATTTCGTATTTGGCCAAGGCTGACGTTCCGATTACCATGCTATCCGTTATGTCGTGGTTGACGCAACTGTTTGCAACCTGTGTTGTCAGGCACATATAGTTTTTGTCAAACTCCGTCAGGTCTTCGGAAAACGGAATGTCGCACGAACTGACCTCGCCCTTGCAATTGGCCACAATCGTATTTACCGCGATGGTGTCATACTGCATCAGTTGGTCGCCCACGGGCAACAGATAAAACTCCTTGATTTTACTGGCGACCCTACCGATGCACCAGCACATCAGCATATTAAACTTCAGCCCTCTCTTCCTGCTGATTTTCACAAGATTCGACACATCAAGTGTCTTAAAGAACGTCACCATCGGCATAGGGGCATTCATCCACATCTCAAAGGCGTATGCCCGACTCGTTTCTTTCGGATTAACCACTTTCATACGTTTACAAACTTAAATTTGTTTTCTCTCTGCCACAAATCTCTTCAACAAGAAAGCCAAGAAGTATGGGAAAGTGTAGAAATTTCCGTTGAAACCGACATTTTTATATCCCAGTTTGATGCCGTATTTGACGTCTGGATATTTATCTTCACGTATTAACTTGTTCAGCGATACAGTTGCACCATCATTGGCTTTTACTTCTATTGGAACGATGGTATCTGCGTCGCGCACAAAGAAGTCCATTTCAACAGAAGGCTTGTCGCAATTGTAGTAATAGAGTTTGTAGCCTTGTTTCACAAGCATATCCCCTACTATATTCTCGTATATAGCTCCTTTATAAGTACCAAGATTCTTATTCGCTCTCAAATCTTCCTGTGCCTCTTCGTCGAGTGATGCAATCAGAAGTCCTGTGTCTTTATAATAAATCTTATATAGTTTTGGATCGTAGTTTCCCTTAAGAGGTAGCTCCGGCTGATTCAGGCAATAGCAGACGTTTATGACACCGGCATCAGCAAGCCACTCCACACAACCGACATAATCTCTGTTACGTGCATTCTTGCCAATCTTGGTTACCTGAAAACGTTTGTTCTCTTTAGCCAAGAAAGTAGAGATATGGTTGTACACGGCCTTGACCTTCGCTTTGTCCAAGCCCTCCACATATTTTGTGATATCCTCTTCATAGTCTTTCAGCAGCTGTTTCTGTATACCCAATGTCCCACTGAAGTTCTTATTCTTGATATACGTATTCACAACCTCCGGCATACCACCTATAGTAGCATAATCGCGGAAAAGGCCGAATAAAATATCCATCTGCAAATTACCAAGGGGCTTAATCTCCAACATGTGTTGAATGAGTCCCTCTACAAAATCTTCGGAATATCCCTTTGCCCATAGAAATTCCTCAAAATCCATAGAATGCATCTCGTAGTCATCCTTGTATCCTACACTATTGGATTCTATTTCCCGATAGTTGATACCCATCAGAGAACCAGAACAAATCACATCGAACCGACCATCGAGTTTGAAAAACTTCAATGAAGTGGCACAGTTGGGGCATGCCTGTAGCTCATCAAAAAAGAAAAGTGTTTCACCTGGTATGAACTCGAGTTCAGGATTAAGCAAGGAGATGTTTTTAAGGATTGAATCAACATCAAACCCATCATCGAAGATTTTCTTATATTTCTTTTGCTCTACGAAATTGATCTGAATAACACTTTTGTAGTTTTGACCGGCAAACCACTCAATTGAACGAGTTTTCCCAATCTGACGAGCCCCCTTTATTATGAGAGGTTTTCTGTCGGGATTATTCTTCCAAGCTGTCAAATAAGCATCTATTTTTCTTTTAAGCAATTTATCCATAATCCAAAATGCTTTTGTTTCAAGTGCAAATATACAGATTTTCACATAATCCTCACTATAAAAACATTAAAATTTCACATTTTTCATGGCAAACCAAAGACAGCTTTTCACATTATCCGTCAATTATTTGTTATAAATTTCACATTTTGCTCAACAGAAAGATCTTGCCGACATCTTTTTACCCTAAAATCTGCGTCAAATTCCGCCGAAATTTTTATCTTTGTTGAGAGCCTACGACTGTAACTGGCTTTGGTGCATGATTACATATAATGCTAAACAATCAAATACATTCATTCGATTATGGAATACAAGAAGATGGGAGACACCATTTATGTCCGGGTGGATCGTGATGATGAGGTGATTGCGTCGGTGTTGGAAGTATGCCGCAAGGAGTCGGTCAAATCCGCGATATTTTCGGGAATCGGGGGCTGCAGTAGTGCGGAGTTGCAAGTCTTTATCCCCGAGACCGGCGCATTTGAGACCGAGCGTCTGGAGGGAATGCTCGAGTTGGTGTCGCTCAACGGGAACGTCGTTACGGGCGACGACGGCCAGCTCTATCATCACACGCACGCGCTATTCTCTTATAAAAGCAACGGCCAGCACGGCATGGCGGGCGGGCACCTGAAATCGACCACGGTGCGCTATACGGCCGAGATAGAGCTTCGCCCGACGATTGGTGGCGTGATTGCCCGCAAGTATGACCCCGAGACGGGTACTGGTTTCTGGAGCTTTTAGGGATTATGCCGCTTTCTAACCCGAACACAAAAGAGCCTTTGCTTTTGAAAAAAAATTGCGTTAACTTTGCGTGTGTAAAAATCACTGGTGCAAAAAAATGAAACCGATATATTCGCTGATACTTGGAATAGCGACGATTGCGTTTGTCGCCTGTAGCCGCCCGTCAGCTGGGTTCGTCCCTGACTCAAACGAGACACTGTCGAACAAAATTCTAATCAACAAAGGATACAACATCGTATTTTTGCAAAACATTTTAGGTGACGACGTACGCGCCGACAGCGTAATCTCTGATACCGAACATATCGAAGTTGGACTCACCGACAACGGCAAGGCGCTGATGCTACGAGCCCGCCCCAAGACTCCACACACCTCAATCGTATCGTGTTGGATAGACGGCCAACGCTACGACCTCATCACGCGGTTCCTACTTGATTTTGATCTGACCTACACATACCGCGGAGCACTAATTGACAGCACATCGCCACTGACTTTCATATCACAGGCTTTTAACTGGAATCCTTACAGTTTGCCCGAGCTTACCTTAAACGAGAACAACGAATATGCAGTGCGCATGATGGTGAGTTCTGGTGCATACCCCTTCTACCTGCTGCAAAACGGACATAAACTGTTAGACCCTGCCGCGGAGAGATATGTCAACCACCAAGGCGATACGCTCAGCGTTTTCGACCTGCATTCCCAAATAGGGCAAGGACCGATTCTGCGAAGCGACCGCCAGAAAAACCATCAAATCGAATTACAGCCCATCACCGAAGCTCTACAAATATATGCCCTGTGGGGCAACAAACGATTGCCTGACAAATTCACGCATATTCGGAGAAACAACATAAAAATCAATATTCCGACCGAGGCCGACAGTTTGCCACTAAGTTGGCTACGCCTTGTCGGGATCAACGGCGTCTCCTCCTCCAACGAAGTGATTGTACCGCTTAATTACGGACAGGTCAGCAACGAAGTGTATCCGCTACCCCTCGTTGCAGCGGACTCACAGCGAACAGACGCATACCTACCCGCACTGAACAATAACGATTTCACTATTGCACACACTCTGTTGCTGCACAATATGCATCGTTACGGAGACCATCAGTTACTCGTCCCCACTAACCCGCATTCTTCGACCGAGGCGTTATACTATGCAACAGCACCCTCTTTTTCAGCAGGTCAAAGCAAGGCAGACAACCCGTTAATTCCTACCGAATGGGATGAGTTTTTCGATCACAACGCCGCACTGGCATACGGAGACTTCTTCGAATGGCAGGTTCTGCCTCGGATATGGGTCTATGAACGCCATTATTTCGGACAAAGCGTAATCGTAATCTTAAACAATGAACTAGAGGACTGCACGGTTGAGGTTCCCGTTCCCAAATACCATAAGGAATCGAAATTCGAATCCCTTGACGAGATTCCATTTACCATTGAAGACCAACGTCTCAAACTGGAACTGAAAGCAGGACAGAGCCGCGTGCTTGTCAAAATCAACGAAGAACCATGAATTTAGTAGCAATACTACGGTTATTGTCCTCGCTATCGTTTGTACACAAAACAAAGTAGGCTCCACTGGACACCGGTTGTCCCGAGCGGTTTTTGAGGTTCCATGAGATTGAGCCTCCATTCGAACGCCCTTCAAACACCAAATGTCCAGAAGCATCTATAATCTTCACAAGACTATTCTCTTCAAGACCTACAATGCGGACATCAGAGGCATAATCCGGCCGCACCGGGCTCGGGTACACTTTGACTTTTGATTTATCAAACTCCTTCTCAGGATCTGTAGCGTCGGAATGATACGACAACAAGCCGTCTTCCGTAGCGAAAAACACCTCTCCCGTTTCACCATTGATAGCAATGGCATTGATTTGATTCGACGAAAGCGGGCTGTTATCTTTGTGAAAATGCCGTATGGTTTGCGTTCCGTCGGCCGAAAGCAGATAGACCCCCGAGGTCTCGGTGCCAATCCATTTGCGGTTGCCTCCATCCACAGCTATCGAGCGAACCACCTGACCTTCAAGCAAATAGTCGGCCAAGCCAGAGCCATCTTCGCGAGCGATTTTAATCCGATTCGCATGATATCCGGTATCAAACACTTTTTGAGGAGAGTGCAATACAATCGGCCCCAAATCGGTACCCACCCAAATACTGCCGCTACGATCTTCGGCAATGGCATAAACAAACGAAAATGCCAGATTGTTACCGTCTTGATCATCAAACGAAGAAAAGAACCGCGTTTTGTCATCTGCCGGATTCATCAAGGTTCCGCCATCATCCAGCACAAAGACGCCGGGATGCTTTCGCACCGACACCACCCATTTCTGCCCACGCGACGACACCAACACTTGACGCAGCAAATCAAAATTCTGCAAATAGTCAGTACTGTACCACTGTCCTGATGCCAGACGAACACCCAAACCGCGGGTCAGGTTGAGCGAACCGCCAGAAAAACCCGAATTCGAGAACCACAGGTTGCCTTCGGCATCAAACACCAAACCATCGACACGCGTATAATGCGCCCCGTCGATGACCGCGTCTATCGCCCCGTCGGTATTTAACGACGTATGCAACTGCACCATTTTCCCGTCCATCACCTCAAAAATACCTTCGCCCCAAGTGGCAAAATAAAAATGATTGGGATCCGCCGGGTCTGCAGCTATTGACACTACATCCGACCATGTATCCACAAAAGCCTCGGTATTCATCTGCGAAGCAGCCAGACTGGTCCAACGACCGTTTTCGTAATACGAGATCGAAGCGCCGATTCCCAGACGGTCCGTCCAACTGCCTCCAGGCGAAAGCCATAACCGTCCGTTACTGCAAGAGAGCGATTGTGCGGTCGAATTGTAAGGACCTTGTGGTTGGAAAAAGAGGTCTGGTTTATTGTTACGAACACCGACAACAGCCATATCGCCATTGGCCAGATAGGTCATATCGCTTTCGTCAACATACACAAAATCTTTGGCATAACGCTCCAGATGCTGCTCAACGCTGTTTGGACCAAGTCGATAGGCACCTTCCTTCCCCATAGACACATTTAGCCAGTCGGCAGTTGCCACCATGCGGACCGGTTCGTTTTCGGTTTGCGCGATCATCGTTTCCCATTCGTCCGATTCGCTGTCATAGCGATACACATTCCCCTTTTCAGCGCAAAGATAGAATTCTCCACCAAACAGACACAAATCGCGGCAATTCTCCACGCCGGGCAAATCCATGAAACACGACCAGTTCCCGCTGTCGAGCATATTGGTTTTGCGGTCTGCCCGCTTCACACAATCGTCAGTCAGTACGTACAGATACTGCTTGTCCATCGTCACGCCATAAACCGGTGCCATTGATGCATCAGCCCCAACAATGTACGTATCTCCGATTTCATATTTTTTGAGATTAACCGCCATCACACCGAAACCACAGGCCACATACGCATAGTCGCCATCACAGCAAACCTGATAGACCACCTTGTCAACAGCCAGATTTTTATTGGCCAAATCAGGTATGGCGTAAAGATTGCCGTCTTCGTCCATCAAATCAATCTGGGCATCGGTATAAAAAATCAGCAAAGTACGTGTCTGCCCGCTATATGCAATATACTGTACATCATTGTTACTCAAGCCGGTAGCCTTGCTGTAAGTTTCCATCTCACCACTTTGCTTGTCAACCGAGAACAGGTACCGATTCGATACGACAAACACCTTGTTAGGTGTTTCAACCACTTGTTTTGAGTCGGAGTAGGCAAAATGGGTTGTCCACAACGAAAAATCCTCGGCCAACAGTCCTACTGTTGTCCAAAGACAAGCAAGTGTAAAGAAAAATCGTTTCATATACCTGATTTTTAACACGTTATCCTCAGCAAAAGATTTGAAGGCTACTGCTCGCCCAAATATTGGCAAAACGCCTGCATGGCACGCCCTCGATGGCTGATTTTGTTTTTTGCCTCGAGCGACAATTGCGCGAAACTCTCGGTGTAGCCGGCCGGTCTGAAAATCGGATCATACCCGAACCCTTCGTCACCAACTGGCTGCAATAAGATTTCGCCTTCCACTTTGCCCTCAAACAAATGCGATTGCCCGTCGTCATCAATGTAGGCAATCACCGTCCTGAAACGGGCTGCTCTGTTTTCAACGCCTTGCATTTCTGCAAGCACTTTGCGCATATTAGCTTGCGAGTCCTTCTCAGGACCGGCATAGCGTGCCGAATACACACCCGGATTACCATTCAACGCATCAATTTCGAGCCCAGTATCATCAGCAAAACACGCTTTGCCCGTATGTTCATACACATACATGGCTTTCTGCAAGGCGTTTCCCTCCAATGTTCCAGATGTTTCCGGAATCTCCTCCGTAATCTGCAAGTCTGCAAGACAATAAAGTGCAAAGCCTTCTCCAAGAAGGCCCTGCACTTCAATTAACTTATGCTTGTTTGCCGTAGCAAAAACCAGCGTTTTCATTAGAACGCGTCGATAATCGCCTTGAATTTTTCGGCAACCAACGAAGCGCCACCGATCAAGCCGCCGTCAACGTCGGGTTTCGAGAACAATTCCTTGGCGTTTTTGTCGTTGCAGCTGCCACCATACAAAATCGTGGCGTCTTCTGCCACTTGTTTGCCATACTTGGCAGCAATCAAGCTACGGATATAAGCGTGAATTTCTTCTGCTTGGTCAGAGGTGGCGGTCAAACCAGTACCGATGGCCCAAACCGGTTCGTAAGCCAATACGATGTTCGAGAATTCTTCGGCAGACAAGTTAAATACAGAACCTTCGAGTTGGGCTTTCACCACTTCGTTTTGTTTGCCGGCTTCGCGTTCTTCTTTCAACTCACCGATGCAGAAGATAGGTTTCAGTCCGTTTCTCAAAGCCAACAGCACTTTTTCTTTCAGGATGGCATAGTCTTCGTGATAGTAGGCACGACGCTCCGAGTGACCCAAGATGCAATAATCGGCGCCGGTCGATTTTACCATCGCGGCGGAAACCTCACCGGTAAATGCACCCGATTCCTTGTCAGCGCAGTTTTCGGCGGCAACTTTGATTACGCTGCCTTTTACCAATTCGGCCACCGTTGCCAAGTGAATAAACGGAGTACCGATAATCACTTCGCAATTGGGTTTGCTGCTCAACATAGATTTCAGTTCGGTAGCCAAAGCCACGCCTTCTTGCAGGGTTTTGTTCATTTTCCAGTTACCTGCTACAATTTTTTTTCTCATACTTTATTTTTGTTTTACAATAACTTTCAATTCTTCGACGGTTGGCAAATCATTGTAATGCCATTTTCCCTCAACCACATCCCCTTTGAGCAATACCAAGCCTGGGTTAGAGCGTATAATTGTCTTGAGCGTGATCTCGTCGGTAGCGACAAACGGGAACTTGATGTGATATTGTTGTTTGTATTGTTCAAGCGATTCGCTATAGGTAGCCGTCATACCATAGAATGCCAGACGGTTGCTCAACGCGTATTGATAAAGCGCATTCAAATCTTTCCAATGCTTGTTGTTGGCCTTCTCCACTTTTGAAGACACCACCAAAAGCGTATATCCGTCGCGGTCAAGCACATCTTCCGTAATATCTTCTCCATCATCATTCTGCATCGTAAAATCGTGAATCGGAGGCACATCGCCTTTTTCGAGAAGCACCGAATTTTGACGAACGAATACCCAAGTCGAGTCTCCAAACGGGCAATCGGCCATCGAGAACTCTTGTTCCACCCCGTCCTTGGCATACACAAACGAAATGTTGTATTTGTCGGTTTTAGCCCCCTCGGGCAACATCATGCCGTCTTTGATACTGTTACCAATCTTGTAGGGGCGGAAGTCGATTTGAGGCAAGTGGCGATAAGCATGCACCGATATCGACAACACCGCTATCACGGGAATCGCCATCACAATCAGCGAAGCCCAGTCACTCAACCACGGGAACTCATATTTTGAGAACAGCACGACAAAGAGCAGCAACACGTCGATAGCGATGTTTTTGTAAAATGTCTGCCAGTTCGTCAACACAATGGCATCACCAAAACAACCACAGTCAGAAACCGGATTTTCTATGGCCAAATAGAGCGTCAGCGGTGTCATCACCAACATGAACAGCACCGCCACCCATGAGGTCTTTCGCGTTTGCACGCCAAACAAGAAATTAAAGCCAATAGTAAACTCGACAATGATCAACAAAATGGCCAACGGCAGCGACATTCCGGAAAAGAAGTCCATGCCAAAAGCCTCGAAATAATCGGTAATTTTGTATGCGGTTCCGAGCGGGTCGACAGATTTTACGAAACCGGAGAACAGGAACACCACGCCCAAAATGACGCGACAAATAATTGAAATAAAGCGTTTGACAGTCTTATTCATTCGGTAAAGTTAAGCGGATTAAGGCAAATATGGCGTAATTGACCATATCGAGATAGTTGGCGTCAATGCCTTCTGAAACGAGCGTTTTGCCACCATTGTCTTCCATCTCTTTGGTCCGGTTGATTTTGGCTAAAATCAAATCGGTGATAGACGAAACGCGCATGGTTCTCCAAGCTTCACCATAGTCATGGTTTTTGGCGCACATCAGTTGTTTGGCTTCGGCGGCACAGGTTTCGTAAAGTTCCAAAGCCCTGCTGCTGTCCATATCGACATCGTCGCTGTATCCGTTACGTACCTGAATTACGCCCATCAAACCATAATTTACAATGGCGATATATTCGGGGACCACCCCTTCATTGACCATGGCGGTCCCGGTGGTTTCAAGTGTTCGGATTCGTTTGACTTTGATATACATTTGATCGGTCACCGACGTCGGACGCAAGACACGCCACGAAGGCCCGTAATCGGACGACTTCTTCACAAACATGTCTTTGCAGACTGCAATTACCTGGTCAAATTGTTGCTCGGTCTTACTCATAGCCTTCACATTATTGAGCCCACAAATTTAATCATTTATTTTTAGAAGACCTTCCTCCATCCATTTTTTTATGACAAATCGCACTACTTATACCATGATGCGTACATGGCATAATTGTGCGCAATCTTTTGGTTGATTTCCATGGCCTGTTCGGGCGACACTTCTTTGACTTGACGCGCGGGAACACCTGCCCAAATCGTACCGGCAGGAATCTGCGTATTACTCAGCACCAATGCGCCGGCAGCGACAATCGCCCCTTCGCCCACCACCGCTCCGTCGAGCACCGTCGCCACCATTCCAATCAAGGCATAATCCTTAATGGCTGCGCCGTGAATCGTCACGTTATGACCCACCGACACATAGTCGCCGATTTCAATGGTCGATTTCTGATACAAAGTATGCAAAACCGCTCCGTCCTGAATGTTGACATGATTGCCAATGGTAATGGTATTTACATCGCCACGCAACACCGCGTTGAACCAAATACTGCACCCTTCGCCAATATGTACATCACCAACAATCGTTGCGTTCTCGGCCAGAAAACAATCCTTGCCGATTTCGGGAGAAAATCCACGGACTTCTTTTATCAGCGCCATATATTTAATTAAATTTCAGACAATTAAAAATAACCATGGGTCATTTCAACTCATATTTCGCAATCATTTTCAAGCCATCCACATCAACTTTCTTGGCAAAAATCTTATGATTGCTGTCTAACACATAAATCATCGGGGTGGTCGACGTGTCGTACCACGACCAATAATAGGAGGTTCTCTGCGGATCCCAGACATTGATCAGGTTTTCTGTTTGGTATTCCTTGATAAAATTCCGCCATTCGTCCTCATCGTCAAGCATATACACTGCAATAACATTGAGTCGCGGGTCATTTTTATACTCTTCGTAAAAATCCCTTACAAGCGGCGTGGTTTTCTTGCAATGTCCGCAAGTCGGTTCAAAAAAGAAGAGCACGGTGATTTGCTCTCCGCCCAAATCATAAATCGAATGATAACGTCCTAAGGTATCGCAAAGCGAGATTTCGGGAGCCAGCATACCCACAAGCGAACTTTCAATTTTGCGAACTTCCTTGGAAATGTTCGACATCAGCGTCGAATCAGCCCAAGTGGCTTGACCTGTGAAATAATAGCGGCGGGCTATTTCGACCATCAGGTTATCCATACCCATGATGTGACTCTTAATCGAAAAGTCGAGAAAATAGTTTGCCATATTCTGGAAACAATGTTCGTCGCCCTTACTGCGTTCAATCAGCTGAATGGCGGCATGGTCAATCGAATCGTAATGTTGCACCAAGACCTTGCCGGTATAAAAATCAAGCGAACTGCGAATGTAGGGTGTACGGAACACACGTTCGTCCGAGAAATCGACATAGTCGAAATAATGGTCGCGGAAGAACCCGTAACGCAACGACGACAGAATGGAATCGTGTTTTTCGCCTTCGGGCACGTCAAATTCGGGAAGATCAGGATGAAGCAATCCATTGAGGAACACGGCCATCATACCTCCTTTGTAACGTTCACGCAGCTCGTTCTGACGTTCTTGGACTTTGCCGGACAGTGCCTTCATATCAGCCTGAAGCGCTTTGATTTGCAGACTGTCTGAAGTCGCTTTCATCTTTTCGCTAATCAGCGTGCTCTCCTTCTGCTTTTCGCGCAAGAACATCGAGTAATCGTAAAACGCAATGCTCTGCTCGGCACCCGAGAATTTCAAGCGATTGGGCAAATCCGTCGTATCGACTTGCACTTTGAGCCGTTGGTTGTCCGACAATAACACGTCAAAATATTTGGAGTCAGAAAAATAGACCACATACAATCCTTCGGGCACATTCTCAGCGTCTGCGATTACGCCACGACCTTTGGAATCGAGAGTAACAGAATCTTTTTGATAAAGCTTGCCCATGTAGTAATGTCCCAAATAGGCCTTGGTATTGGGCATTGCCGGTACATCCAACTCCAGGTTCAATCCGGTCTTTGCCGCCGCCATCAAAGGCAACGTCCAAACCAACAAACTCAACATCAACAATTTAGATTTCATAAGCATATTGTTTAAGCCAGTTATTTTCTTTTTCGGTCAAATAGGGCTCCAAACAGCCACGCACCCGGGCATGGTATTCGTTCAACCACGCCTTCTCGGTATCATCGAGCATTCCTACTTGCAGCGGCCGCAAGTCCATCGGGCACAAAGTTAACACTTTAAATTGCAAAAACCGCCCGAATTCTGAGGTTTTATACGGAACCACCTCCAAGAGATTCTCTATACGCACGCCATGACTTCCCTCCCTATACAAACCCGGTTCATCGCTCGTCACCATGCCCGCCTGCAGACGTACCCCACTCGACGGCGCAATGCGGACCGGACCTTCATGCACATTCAAAAAAGCCCCCACGCCATGCCCGGTGCCATGTTTGAAATCAGCCGCTTCGCGCCATAGGGGCGAGCGCGCTATGCCATCGACAGCAGAGGCTGGCGTACCTTCCGGGAAAACAGCTCTCGCCAACGCAATGTGGCTTTTCATGACCAACGTGTAATCATGCTTTTCTGTTTCGGTCAACAGACCGCAGGCCAAAGTCCTCGTCATATCCGTCGTCCCATGCAGATATTGGGTCCCGGTGTCGACCAACAGCAACGAGCGCCGTTCTATTTTACAATTGGTTTCAGGAGTCACACCATAATGAACAATCGCGCCGTTCGCCCCGTATGCAGCAATCGTCCCGAAACTTTCGCCCCAACAATCGGGTTGTTCCCGTTTCAACCGTTTGAGACAGTCAACAACATCGGCTTCGGTCCACCCCTGCCCGACTTGTTGCTGCAACAACATCAGAAAACGCACCCACATCACACCATCTTTCAACATTGCCTCCCGGATCCCTGACAATTCCGCCTCGTTCTTTACCGCCTTGCGACAAGCGACAGACAAATCAGCGGATTGCAACACACAGCCCGACTTTTGTAACACCGATACAAGGTGATGATTCAAATCGGCAGCAGCATATAACATGGTTGTTCCCGCATAACGCTGCGCCAAATCCTTTTCCAAATCACCATAATTGGACTGATGTACGCCAATTTCGTTTAAGTAGGTTTTCACATTGCTGTCTAATGCCTCACCATCGGCATAGAGCCTACATTCCGGTTTGCCATCGACTGATGCGACAATTAGCCAGGCCCGCAGCAACGGACTATCTTGCAAATCATGCCCGCGCAAGTTAAGCAGCCACGCCACTTCATCGAGCCGCGACACAATCGTGATTGCATTGTCGGAGCATCGGCTCCGCATATCACATACCAATTGTCCGATCTTATCGGCCGCCGATTGGCCGGCCAACGATAACGGATGTACGAAGGCCTTTCCAAAAGACAGTTCGGGGCGGTCGGTCCACAAATCCCAATAAGAAGCATCATCAACCATCGTCACTTCTTGCGACCAGCGACACCACTCCTGCTCTGCCATCAAAGACGCGTCAACAGCCACAATAGGAGAAACACCCTTCTTTATACCAGACACCAGCCACGAGGCAATGGAGGGCGATGTCTCCTGTGGCACCATGACGATGCCAGTACCCGCCAATTGTTGTCTGGCTTGCACATAATAGCGCGAATCCGTCCACAGACGAGCCTCCGTTTCGGTTACAACCAATATGCCGTTCGAACCGGTAAAGCCCGAGAACCATGCGCGTGCAGCATAATGGGGTTCAATGTATTCGCTCAAATGCGGGTTTGCATCCAATATCACACAAGCACCGTACCCTTTTGTCCGAAGCCATGTGCGTAGCATCGAAAGTCGTTGTCCAATCTGTTGCATTTCTTTGAAAACCTAAGGTTTCAGACGGAATTCCGCCTCACAAAAGACAGACAAAGATAAGGTTCACGTCAAAAAAAACAAAAAAAGTTTGGCGAAAAATTTGTTGATAACAATGTTTTCAGTAATTTTGCCCGCTCAAAACACAAAAGCAAATATAAACTTATAGTTCAACAATATGATCGTAGTACCTGTAAAAGAAGGCGAAAGCATTGAAAAAGCCTTGAAAAAATTCAAAAGAAAATTTGAAAAAACCGGTGTTGTAAAAGAATTGCGCAAACGTCAAGCGTTCAACAAACCATCTGAAGTTGCCCGCGAACGTCGCATGCACGCTATCTACGTACAGCAGCTGCAACAAAACGAAGAATAATTTGCATTTTTGCAGCTAATTCGTTACATTTGCTTATCTGAAAAGCGAGCATGGACGAATTTCTGCAATATATCATGTACCAACGCCACTACTCGGCGCTTACGGTACAGGCATACGAAGAAGACTTGAAACAACTTCAAGCCTTCTTCGCTGTTTCTTTTCCAGACCTGTCCATTGACGACGCCACCACCGACCACTTGCGTCTTTGGCTAATGGACCTGAAAGAACATCACATCTCCTCCCGCTCGGTCAATCGCAAGATTTCAACACTGCGTACCTATTACAAATATCTGGTCCGCATCGGAACACGCTCAGACAACCCCTCCACTCCGCTAACGTTTCTAAAGACAGAAAGTAAGCTGCCTTCATTCTTTAAGGAGTCCGAAATTAACGACTCCATCGACGATGCCGGCGCCGATCCAGAGTCCGATCTGTTCGCAAGCAGCCGTAACGAATTGACATTAGAACTTTTGTACGAAACTGGCATGCGACGCAGCGAATTAATTCAGACAAAAGATAGCGATTTCAATTTTTTTTCATTAACTTTGCGTATATTAGGAAAGGGAAACAAAGAGCGCGTAATTCCCATCACGGCGCAACTGGCCGAGCAGGTAAAAGCATATATAGAGGTACGCGATAAACAGTTCGGTCCAACCGAAACACTCATCGTCACCGACAATGGCGACAAATGCTACCCGAATTTCATTTACCGGCTAGTAAAGAACCAGATGGGAAAGTTCTCGACCCAAAGCAAACGCAGCCCGCACGTCATCCGACACACGTTCGCCAGCGAGTTGCTCAACGAGGGAGCCGAGATTCGAGCCGTAAAGGAATTGTTGGGACACGCCAACCTTGCCGCAACACAAGTTTACACGCACACCTCCTTTGAGCAGTTGAAAAAAGTTTATCAGCAAGCCCATCCGAGGAAATAAACATATTTATTAACCTATAATCAAAGAAAGGAACGCCTTATGGAAATTAAGATTCAAGCAATCAAGTTTGACGCAACCGCCAAACTGCAGGAGTTCATCCAAAAAAGATTGTCAAAACTCGACCGTTTTTACGACGGAATCTCCACCATTGATGTGACACTTAAAGTTGTAAAACCAGAGACATCCAATAATAAAGAGGCAGAAGTAAAGTTAATCGCGCCACACCTTGAGTTGTTCGCTGACAAGATATCCGACTCGTTCGAACAGTCGGTCGACGAATGCGCAGACGCATTGCAACGCCAATTAATCAAAGCCAAAGAAAAAAAATAGCATCTTTTGTCGTTTTTTCTTGAAAATATTTTGCAGGGTTAAAAAAAAGCCCTACATTTGCAAGCCGTTTTGAAAGAAGCACTCTCGAAACGGCTTTTTAAGAGCCATTGCCTCTTTAGCTCAGCTGGCCAGAGCACGTGATTTGTAATCTCGGGGTCGTTGGTTCGAATCCGACAAGAGGCTCGGATACAAGATAGTATTGAAAATGGGCAGTTACCAGAGTGGCCAAATGGGGCTGACTGTAACTCAGCTGGCTTAGCCTTCGGTGGTTCGAATCCATCACTGCCCACTTAGAAAAAAGACGCTTAAAAGGCGTGCTATTGCGGGAATAGCTCAGTTGATAGAGCATTAGCCTT
>JAGACJ010000078.1 GCA_017614195.1 Paludibacteraceae bacterium | reverse complement strand
CAGCGTGGATTACGGGGTATTCAAAACGGGCTGGATCATCGGCGAGGATGTCTTTGTCCGGACACCCATCAACGGCAACGGTTCATGGGGGTTGAGCCTCTCCCTAATTGACGTGTATTTCCGCAATTACGGCATGTGGGATTTTCGATTTGAATGTTTTGATTTCGGAAACAAAAAACAGGGCTACGATTTCGCCGGGGGGTTAAGCACCAACTTGGGCGTGCTTGTTCCCATCAAGCTGAAGGCTGTTTCTATCGTTCCCTACATCAAGGCCGGTCCTGCCTTTCACGGTTCCGAAGACGACGTCGCTCTCCTTGTCTGCGGATATGGCGGACTGAAGTTGGGATACAAATTCAAAAACACAAGAATGACCTTGTTGTTGGATGCGCATTACGCCTACCGCTACATGGCGGCAGGAAGCGTACAGGACAATTTTAATCCGCACACCATCGAAGCCGGCATCGGTTTCGCCTATTAAAACGATAATCTATGAAAAGACTCTTACTGACCATTTTTGCAACATTGCTGATTGCGATTTCGGCCATAGCCAAAACAAAATGGAGACCCACCGTCATCATCACCTTTGATGGCGAAAGAATCGAGTGCCTGACCGAAGAAGGCGTATACCCCTCCTCCGTCATGACCTACAAGCTTTCGGAAACAAGCGAAAAGAAGGATTTGAAGACAAGCAACGTCAAATATGTCGAGTACCTGTTACCGAACGACATGATCAATCTTTGGATTCACACCACGGTTTACGTCGTAAACAAAAAAGGAGGAATTGAACCTTACATCCCCACAAGCTCGCTTTCGTGGTTGCAAGCACTAAAAGACCCGCGCTATAACAACCAGTATGTTGTGGTTTATTATGACGGCAGATATGGCGTTTACCGCAATACTGATGATTTTGCAATTGTTTGCGTTCCGGGATTCTTTGGTTACGCCAAAGAAAAGCCGGCAGTAAAGACCATCTTCGGAGACTGCCCTGATTTGTTGGAATACATTGATCTGCCCGAGGTAAAATTGAAAACCAAAGAAGACCTGCAGAAAATCGTTGACGAATACAACAATTGCAAATAACCATTTAAAACTCACTTTCAAATGAAAAAATTCTTACTTACCACTCTTTTGTTGCTGAGCTTCGTCGTTACAGCAATGGCAAAATTCAGACCGGCGGTTATCGAAACCTACGATGGCAAAAAAATAGAGTGCCTTGCAGATTACAGCTGGCAGCTCTCGTCAAATGTCAAGTACAAGTTGGTCGAAAAAGGCGAAACCTTCAAGATCAAATCAGACAGTGTCAAATACATCGAATATGTAGATGACGAAAGCATCAACCTTTGGATGCATATTCCCGTTCATTATATCAAAAAGGACGGTTCGTACTTAATCGTAAAATGGCCGAAAATGTTTTGGGTACAAGCCTTTGAAGACCCGCGCAAAGAAGACAAGTACATCATGTTCCTCAGAACAGTATCAGACAAATACGGAACGAGATATTACTACGGAATGTATAAAAACAGTGATGATTTTGGCGTTTACTGCGTACACCCGGATGTTGTGGCAGCCAATTCCAGAAAATCCACTCAAACCGTTGTCAGCGACTGCCCCGAGTTGGTCGAATACCTCGAGAACAAAGAGGTCAAGCTCCGCAACGGCGAGGATTTGCAGAAAATCATCGACGAATACAACAAATGCAAATAAAACATTTCCACCCTATTCTATCATCAAAAATGCGAGGTGTCTGCCTCGCATTTTTTGTACACTGTCGAGTTTTTTTCGATAATTTGTAACTGTCGAAATGTTAAAATCCTAATTTTATTTGGTGGATAAAAAAGTAAAATATACCTTTGTGTGCGAACACAATTGATATTTTACTCATTTAATTATAATATATTATGAAAAAGCACCTGATTCTACTGCTCTCCTTATTTATGGCGGGCGCAACCGCATGGGCCGGCAGAACCACCGAAGAAATCGGCGGAAACTGGCAGTTTACCATGCAATCCGGACTTGACTTCAACGACATCGCGTCGGTCAGTGATTGGGAAACCGTTACCATTCCGCACACATGGAACGGACTTGACGGCCAAGACGGCGGAAACAACTATTATCGCGGCAAATGCTGGTACAAAAAAACGTTTGTCGTCGATAAAAACGCCGATGTTTACACCATTCGTTTCAACGGAGCCAACATGCAGACCGACGTCTATCTCAACGGTAGCTTTGTCGGCACACACTCGGGCGGTTACGCCGCATTTACCTTTGATGTGACCGACGCGCTCGTAGATGGTAGCAACGAACTGGTAGTGGCTGTCGACAACACCCGCGAATTGTACATGGCACCACTTAGCGCAGACTTCACCTTCTGCGGCGGACTGCTGCGCACCGTTGATTTGATCGCCACCTCGGCCGTACATGTCACCACTCTGGATTACGGCTCTCCCGGCGTATTCCTGACACAGAAATCGGTAAGCGCATCGAATGCCAATGTCGAAAT